>DASTYM010000395.1:0-8978 GCA_035764995.1 Cyclobacteriaceae bacterium
CAATCTCTCGCTTGTGGCGCAATGGCAAGCACTATGAGCATTGGGCCGGGCAGGATTTAACAGATGAATTGAAGGATGCACCTCATACTGAAAAAGTTTTTGATAAATTTAAGCCTGTAGGAAAACTGATATGATACTAATAGCGGATAGCGGAGCTTCAAAAACAGACTGGCGTATACTCGACAAGAAAGGTAAAATCGAGCAAGCGCAAACCATAGGATTTAATCCTTATTACCAGCCGATCGAGCAATTTGATCAGGAAGTGCGTGAAGTGTTGATGCCACAGGTTAAGCACCCCATCGAAAAGATATTTTATTACGGAACAGGTTGTTCGTCAGACAAAAACCGGAAGCTAATCCGCAATGTGATGGAAGTTTTTTTTCCTAACGCGCACATCGAAATATGGCATGATTTGGAAGCAGCTGCACGTGCCCTTTGTGGCACAGAGCCAGGCATTGCCTGTATTTTAGGCACTGGTTCTAACTCCTGTTTTTATGATGGGTCAAAGATCGTGGAGAACGTAACTTCGCTTGGCTATCTGCTTGGTGATGAGGGTTCAGGATCGTACTTAGGGAAAAAGATCATTGCTGACTATCTTCGTAAGGATTTGCCGGAAAACTTGTGGGGACAGTTTAAAAAACGTTTCCCATTCGATCGGGACGAGATTCTTGATCGGGTGTATACACAGGAAATGCCCAGTCGGTTTTTAGGAAGTTTTTCGCATTTCATTTTTCAGCATCTGAAAGAACCGTATTGCTACAAATTGGTTTACGATGGATTTGATACTTTTTTTGAAAAAAATGTGATGAAATACAGTCAGTATAAATCTGTAAAAGTACATTTCACAGGATCGGTTTCGTTTTATTTTAGCGATATTCTCCGCCAGGTAGCCAACGATAAAGGAATTACAGTGAAAAATATTCTGGAAAGTCCGATTGCGGGATTGACCTTATATCATCAAAAAGATTTGAACTAATACGTTTTGAACACAACTGAATCTTCATCTAATTATCAGCACCTCGAAAAAATGAGCGTGCACGATTTGTTGGCAAACATCAATAAGGAAGATAAGTCTGTGCCCATCGCCATTGAAAAAGTTTTACCGGTCATTGAGAAACTGGTTGAAGCCATTGCAGAGAAAATGCTGGCTGGCGGAAGACTGTTTTACATTGGTGCGGGTACCAGTGGAAGACTCGGGATTTTGGATGCATCAGAAATTCCACCGACCTATGGAATGCCGCAAGGCAAAGTGATTGGAATTATTGCCGGAGGCGACAAAGCTATCCGAACCGCTGTGGAACATGCTGAAGATAAGCAGGATCAGGCGTGGAAAGATCTTGCGCCTCATCAAATCACAAAGCAGGATGTGCTGATTGGCATTGCTGCGTCTGGTAAAACTCCGTATGTAATTGGTGGATTAAAAGATGCCCAGGCCCATGGAATCACTACGGGTTGCATTACCTGTAACGCTAATTCAGAAGTTTCAAAATATGCCGATTATGCCATTGAGGTTGTTGTAGGCCCTGAGTTTGTAACAGGAAGTACGAGAATGAAAGCAGGTACAGCACAAAAGCTTGTGCTCAACATGATTTCCACTACCGCCATGATCAAACTGGGAAGAGTAAAGGGAAATAAAATGGTGGACATGCAACTCACAAACAATAAATTGATTGACAGAGGTACACGCATGATCATGGACGAGCTTGCTGTTGAAGAGAAAAAAGCAGAAGCTTTACTGAAGCAATACGGATCGGTCCGGAAAGTACTGGAGCACCACAAGCGGTAATCCGCCTCATGTATCTATGCATGACATAGAACCTTACTACAATTGGTTGAAGTACTACAATCCAGCCAAAGATAAACGCTCGCCTTTTTACGGAAAACAATACAATTTCGACCAATATTCTGATACTATCTACGGATACTACATCGATCCTGCGTGGGATTTTATGGGATCAGAAACGTTGTATATCAAAATCCTTTTTACCGATTATGAAAAGAAATTTACCGTCATCGAATTTTTAGGAGAATGGAATGATACCATCAATAACGATGTCATGCATTTGAAGCGAAATGTAATTGACCTGATGGTGGGAGAGGGAGTTAATAAGTTTATTTTGATTGGTGAGAACATTTTAAACTTCCACGGCTCCGATGACGCCTATTACGAAGAATGGTTTGACGATGTAGAGGAGGGTTGGATTGCAGCCGTATCATTTCCGGATTTTATCCAATCTGAATTTCAGAAATACCACATCGATCAATACGTGAATATGGGAGGCACGCTGCAGATCCCTCAATGGCGAACATTACCGCCCGCTGTATTTTTTGATTTAATAAATGGGCTGATTCAAAGAAGACTTAACTGAACATCGCTCACAAGCGCTTCGGCAGGAACAAGGTATTGTCTTCTCGAGTTTACTTCCTTGCACAGGATTCGTGTCCTTTTCAATTTCCCTTTTTTGAAATACCTGCCGTTTAACCTGAACGTGCTTCCCTCCGGTAAATCCGATAAAACAATATCGGCATGAGAATTTTCGTCAAACGAGCGGAGTACCTTGGTTAATTCTGTATCTGCAAATGAACTTGCCTTTGGGTTTTGCATGTGTTTGTGAAGCGGACCGAATATTTCTTCTGGAAAAATTTCAACTGAGAGAACGGGCTCAAGAAGTTTTTGAAAAGCTTTTTTCCATAGCTCACCATGAGGCTCTGCCCGATGGCCAAATTCCAGGAATACATGAAAGTGTGCTACCTCGTGAATGTAGGTAATCAAAAACGTGTAGCGATTGAGATCGTGGTTAAGTGTGATGCGAGGCTGCGCTGAATCACGGCAGGTAAAGTCACCAATTTTAGTTTGTCGGCTTCGGGTGAGTTTGAGCTTAAAGGGTTTCTCTTTCCACAACTGGAAGCAATAATCAACTGCCCTTTCCGGAAGATGTTGATGGAGTGTATTACAAATTTGCTCTTCCGTCATGCAGCAATAATCAGAAACTAAAGGGCAATAAAAAAGGCTTTATCTCTAAAGCCTTCCCGGGAACAATCTTTTAAAGATTGATTACTGTGCAGCTGTTGTGTCAGTTGCAGTTGTATCAGCAGCAGCAGTTGTATCAACTGGAGCAGCTTCAACAGCAGCAGAATCAACTGCAGCAGCAGCCTCTTCCTTCTTACCTCCACAAGCTACGATAGCAGCAGCAAAAGAAGCTACCATCATGAACGCGAACAATTTTTTCATAGTTTACAGGTTTTTAAAAATCACGCAAATATAACAGTTCTTGAGCATTCCGTATTAACCCTCAAAAAAAATTATTTTTTACGGAAAATCAACCGAATGGGTACCCCCTCAAAATCAAAGTGCTCCCGAAGGCGGTTTTCCAGATATCGCTCATACGAAGGCTGGATATATTGAGGGTGATTGCAAAAGAATGCAATCGATGGAAACCGAGCTTGTACCTGTGTAATGTATTTCACCTGTATAAACTTACCTTTCATCGCTGGAGGTGGGTTTCGCTCGATGTCGGCTAACACTAGTTCGTTTAGCTGAGAGGTAGGGATTTTTTTAGTCTTATTTCCATAGACTTCTACGGCTTTTTCCATCACCTGGAAGATCCGTTGTTTTTCAAGGGCAGAGGCAAAAATGATAGGTATGTAGTCGATCGGGGCTATTTTTTCCAAAATCTCCTTTTTAAAGGTATCGGCCGTTTTAGAGTCTTTCTCTATCAAATCCCACTTATTGACCATAATCACCATGCCTTTTCCCTGCCGCTGGGCCAGGCTGATAATGTTCAAATCCTGGGATTCAAGCTTGCGGGTGGCATCAATTACAATGATACAAACGTCACTTTCTTCCAGCGTCCTGAGGGATCGCAGCACCGAGTAAAACTCAATATCTTCTTTCACCTTGGCCTTCTTTCGGATACCAGCCGTATCGATCAGGATAAAATCGTTGCCGAACATTTTGTAGCGTGAGTGAATGGCATCACGTGTTGTGCCGGCTTCGTCTGTAACGATGCTTCTTTCAGTACCCAGCAGGGCATTAAGCAAGGAGGATTTTCCAACATTTGGTCTGCCAAGAATTGAAATTTTAGGAATACCCGCATCAGGGTCCTCAACACCTTCAGTCGGAAATATTTTCACCAGGTCATCCAATAATTCACCCGTTCCAGATCCGTTTTCAGCAGAGATCGGGTAAATTTCACCCTCCATGCCAAGTTCGTAAAACTCGTTAGCGTGAAGTGCTTTCTCAGGAGTATCGGCTTTGTTAGCCACCAGGAAGACGGGTTTTTTTGACGTACGGATTACATTGGCAAATTCTTTATCGAAACCGGTAAGTCCATCGCGACAATCAACCACAAAGATTACAGCTGAGGCTTCATCAATTGCAAGCTTTACCTGCTTGCGGATTTCACTTTCAAACTTGTCTTCAGAGCCAACCACATATCCTCCCGTATCAATCACGGTAAAATATTTCCCTACCCACTCTCCATATCCATAATGACGGTCACGTGTTACGCCTGAAACGTCATCCATAATGGCCTGGCGTTTTTCAATCAGACGGTTGAAAAGTGTTGACTTGCCTACGTTTGGTCTTCCTACTATTGCTACAATGTTTGCCATAATTCAATTGTCAATGTGCCAATTTGGATGAAGTACGAGGTACAATTTACGAGGTACAATTTAATACACTCAAAATCGTACATCGTACATTGGAAATCGTACTTACTCTAAATATCCGAATTGCCGTAATTTTTTCTGTTGTTTGCGCCAGTCACCGGCAACTTTGACGTGTGTTTCTAAAAATATTTTTTTTTGAAAGAATGTCTCTAGATCTTTTCGTGCATCTGTTCCCAGTTTTTTCAGCGCGCTTCCCTGTTTACCGATGATGATTCCCTTTTGAGAATCGCGCTCCACAAAAATTTCTGCGCGCATGCGGATCAACTTTTCTTCTTCCTTGAATTCTGTAACAGCCACTTCTGTGCTGTACGGGACTTCCTGTTCGTAATTCAGAAAAATTTTTTCGCGAATGATCTCGCCTGCAAAAAATCGTTCCGACCGATCGGTAAATTCATCCTGTGGAAAAAATGCAGGATGTTCAGGCATTAAGCCAATAACGGTCTTCAACAACTCATCGGTATTCTCACCGCTCCTGGCCGATACAGGTAAAACCATCGCCACATTAGTCAGGTGTTCCTTCCAGTGTTGAATTTTATCGTGAACCTGTGTTCCTTTTGCCTGATCAATTTTGTTGATCACCAGCAGAATGGGTGTTTGAATTTTTTTGAAGCGATCAAACATGAGCGCATCGTACTTTTCTCCCAGCTCCACCACGAGCAAAATCAGATCAGCATCCTCCAGCGAAACCTTTACATAGCTCATCATGGCATCGTGCAATGCATACTTCGGTTCCAGAATTCCGGGGGTGTCTGAATATACGATCTGATATTCGGGTGAGTTCAAAATCCCCATGATTCTGTGCCGGGTAGTTTGTGCTTTTGGTGTAGCAATTGAGAGCTGTTCGCCTATCAGCTTATTCATAAGAGTAGACTTTCCCACATTGGGTTTGCCTACAATACTTACAAATCCGGCCTTAAACGCTGACATTGACGCTGGAAAATAAAAACCCCCTGAAGTTTTTTCAGGGGTTGGGTTAGAAATTTGAGCTCAAAGTTCCGGCAATTGGTGCAATAATGCAAGTTCCTGTTTATCACCGGTTTTGATTCGTGCCTTCCTTACATGATAATTCTGAAAATTGCCTTCCGCGCATCCAGACTTTCCACTTCAAGTTTGCTTCCATTTTTTTCCAGCAGCTGCAGGCAAAGTTTAAGCCCCAATCCCAATCCTTTTTCTCCCAATGTTCCGGTTTCTGAGATGTAATCCTTGTCGAAAATTTTTGAGATTTTCTCCTGGCTGATTCCCGCACCGGAGTTCTCTACAGACAACACATACTTTTGATTTCGATACGAATCGTACACGTGAATACTTCCACCGACAGGTGTAAACTTGATGGCATTCGAAATCAGGTTTCTGAACACAATCGAGAAAACTTCAGGGTCACCATACGCACCGGTTCGGTTTGTAATCGATACCCTTGTTTGAATATTCTTGTTCAGCCATGAAGTCGAGTATAAATTAAGAATAGAGTCAGCAATTTTCTTTACATCAATGATCCGTTGCTCAACAACCAGTTCAGAGAAATTCATTTTTGTCCAGTGAAGTGTGGTGTCAATAAACTCACTCAGCTGAAAAACCTGGTTGCTCAGTTTTCTTAGCAATTCTGATTTCTCATCTTCCGTCATCGAATCCATGGTGATGACCTTGAGTGCTCCATGGAGATTATTTAAAGGAGAACGCAAGTCATGACTAAGGATAGAAAGAATTCTGTCTTTATGTTCATTTAACCGGTGTAATTCCTGTTTGCGAATAATCTCTTCATCAATATTAACGAAGGCAATGAATTGGAAGTGACCCACGATGGAGGCTTTTACTTCATACCACTTATAACCCAGGTTTTTAGTGTGGATTCTTGCCTGCATGATAATGAAGTCCCGATTTTCATTTTTGGCAACTGCTTCTCTGCGCTTCCACTCGTGGATGATTTCGTTGCGATACTTAAGGTCAGGATAAGCATATTGAAACCACTCTTCGATGGTTGGAATTTCTTTGGGTGTATAACCGATTTCTTCCAGGAATTTTTTATTGTGAAAGATATTGCAACGAATATTTCCGCGCATATCCGACAGGATGAACGGATACGGAAGAAAGTCCAGCACGCTGGCTAAATCTGTTTTGTCTATTTTTGACAGCTGATCCATGCAGGATGACAAATGATCAGAAATTGACCAGCCGGCCTCAAATGGTTCGGGAATTAAGGCCAACTCGACTGATGATTAATATACAAAGGAGTGTTGAAAATTCGTAGAAAAAATAAAGACGTTTTTAACGATTTATGATATAAGTCACTTTTTTGGATGAGCCTTCTCAAGAAGAATAATCAGCCCGGAAGATACTTTTGATTAGTAAATTTGATAGCCATGAAAAAGATCCTTGTTCCATGCGATTTTTCAAAGCAAGCCATTAATGCTTATCGTTCGGCCATCCATTTGGCAGCCTATTCAAAAGGCACCATTCATTTGCTGAATGTTGTAGAACTTCCTGTTTTACATGATACCATTTTGATGCCTGTTCTCAACTTTGAGCAGGAATTGCTAAAGGAGCTCCAGGAGAAATCGGAAAAGGAGTTCAAGAAACTAATTACCAAGTATGACGCGGAGGGTGTAAAAGTTGTTTTCAGCGTGCGATTTGGGGCTGTTACCAGGATGATCACGGACTACGTGAATGAAGAATCGATTGACGTCATTGTGATGGGCTCGCACGGTTCTTCCGGAATGCGGGAAGTTTTGATAGGATCGAATGCCGAGAAAATTGTCAGGAATTCGCCCGTGCCGGTTTTCGTTCTGAAAAATTATTACAAGGGACCGATCAAGAGCATCGTATTCCCGAACACGCTGGATACCGAGAATCAGGAAGACCTGGTGATGAAGGTAAAGGCGTTACAGGCTTTTTTTAAGGCACAATTGCACATTGTTTGGATCAATACACCCCTTAACTTTACTTCTGATTCTGTTACCTACGACCGGTTAGCGAAATTCGCCAAGCGGTTTATGTTGAAGGATTTCACAACACATGTTTTTAATCACCACGATGAAGAACAGGGTATTCTCGAATTCACGCAAAAGGCTGGTGGCAATTTAATAGCCATGGGTACGCACGGAAGGAAAGGTATTTCACATGTGATCACCGGAAGTCTGGCAGAAAGTGTTGTGAATCATACCGAAACGATGGTTTGGACATATTCACTCAGGAATGAGGTTAAGAAAAAAGTATGAGCAAGGCTGATCTGTTAGAGCTCAGACAGACTGCCACTGAAGTTCAATGTTATCATTGTGGGCAACCCTGCGATGAAGTGCATTGGCTTGAGGAGAAATCGTTTTGCTGCTATGGTTGTAAAACGGTTTTTGAAATTCTGAATGCGAATGATTTATGTGAATATTATTCACTTGATGAAAAGGCAGGTGTCCCCCTTAAAAATGTTCACCAGGAATCCTTTGCTTACCTCGATGAAAAATCGATCCGAAAGAAAGTTGTAGAATTTGATTCAGCTAATTTTTCAAAAGTTACTTTTTTCATTCCAGCGATTCATTGCATCTCCTGTATTTGGTTGCTCGAGAATCTCCAAAAGATTGATATTGCTATTCTTCGTTCACAGGTAAACTTTGCACGAAAAACTGTAACCATAGAATTTGACCCACAAGACACCAAACTTAGTGCAATTGCTGCGCTATTGAGTTCGATCGGATATACTCCTCAAATAAATCTCGACCAGAAAAAGGAAAAAAAGGTCGTTGATAAATCGTTGCTTTTCAAGTTGGCGATTGCGGGTTTTTGTTTTGGCAATGTGATGCTGTTCAGTTTTCCTGAATACCTGGGGATTGATCAGGCCGATCACACATTGATGCGGATTTTTTCATGGCTCAACCTGGTGCTTTCAGTTCCGGTATTCTTTTACAGCGGGTTTGATTATTTGCGATCAGCAATCAAAAGTTTTAAGCAAAAACAAATCAATATTGATGTTCCCATTGCTGCCGGATTAATCGCACTTTTTTTTCGAAGCAGCTATGATATTATTTCAGCAACCGGACCGGGTTATCTCGATTCGTTTACTGGATTGGTTTTTTTCCTGTTGATCGGTCGTTGGTTTCAAAGCAAAACATATGAAAGCCTGGCATTCGACCGCGACTTCACTTCTTATTTCCCGTTGGCGGTGAACAAACTTATGGGGGATGATTGGAAACCGGTTGTTATTTATGAACTGCGGCCCGGTGACCAGATTCGCATTCGGAACATGGAGATCATTCCTGCCGATAGCGTTCTGCTGGATGAATTGGCATACATCGATTATAGTTTTGTAACGGGTGAAGCAA
>DASTYM010000396.1:0-5809 GCA_035764995.1 Cyclobacteriaceae bacterium
AAAAGCAAAAGTCGGTAATCCCCGGGATAAAGGTACTGTGGAAAAGGTGCTGGATATTTTGAACATCGGAGAGTTTTCAAAGTGCGATGGTTGGATTGGTGATCCGTGGGACTCGGACAGGGAGCTATACCGGCTTGAGTCAACGGTAATTACTGAGCTGAGAAAAAAAGTGAACATCAAAGAGATATCCACTGTCTTCAACTATGTCGAAACATCTATAAAGAATTTGAATGAACGAATCTTTTAACTATGAGGCAACTAAGCGATAAAGGTGAGAGTGCCAATGCGAGGTACTCGAAATCAAAAATGGTTAACGGTACTGGCTTAGCCAACAGCCAACTCATCCGGCTCTTTGCAGATTACAACAAATGCATAAGGGTCGAAAATTCAATGATTAAAATTGAAAGCATCGTCAACGGGAAACCCGATCGGCACTGGTATACAATTTGGGACGAGAAGATTAAGTACAGATATAACGGATCCCAAATTAGGGTCCGAATGGTTAAAGATGAAACTTCTGTTATCTACTTGTTCGACCCAAAGACAGACACTTATCTAGGCTTCCAACTGAAAGACTATGAACCAGCAGGAGACTTGGCAAATCAAACCGATTCTGATCGAGCATACATGTATCAGCATGCGGCCAAGATCAAGGCAGACGAGGCATGTAGAAATGAGCTCAAAGAAAAAATTCTCGATGACCTTGCGGCTCGCGATACAGAACACGCAATTCATGAATCCATGAGTGCCCCGCTTCTCCTAACAAACAAAGATGCGCCTAAGGTCGAATTTGGGAGTGGTGGGGACCAAGAAACAGAGGTAACACCAGAGAATTCAGTCACCCAGCCGAGTCCAAGTGAACCGGAAGAAACTGATCAAATAATGGAAATGGAAACGATCTGTACAGAGACAATTGACGAAACCGAAATGGAACTTGACGAGGTAACGTATTAACCCAACCGATATGAATAAAGAAGAAATCACAAAATGGAAAATTGTTAAGACAACAAATTTCAAACGGATTTATGAGGTATTGCTTGACGCGTACGAGTTTTCATTATTATACTGTTTGATCGGGTTTTCCGGAGCCGGAAAGTCAACGGCTTTTCGGACTTTTATACAGGAGCATAAGGATGTCTTTTACCTCCGGCTTGATAAAACCTATACGAGAAAGGATCTATACGTTGCTCTGCTGCGATGCTTCGATGAGCATGAATACGGGTATGATATCCCCGTAAGGTTTTTAGCGATACGGCTTTCCGATCTGATAAATGCACGGCCTGGCAAAGTGCTGATAATACTTGATGATGCAGGACGATTTAGTGCAGCCCATATTGAATACCTGCAAAGTATTTTTGATGCGAATGAGGGCAAACTTGGCCTGGTACTTTCAGGCACGAGCAAGTTCAGCAACGACTTTAAAGAATGGGTAAGAACCGAGGAACAAGGCATTCCTGAGTTGGACACCAGAATTCATGAATGGGTTTATTTGCAACGACCTTCGGCATCTGAACTAAAATCAGTTGCATCTATGAATGGTATCACAAGTGCAGCCGATCTAACTCAAATAGCTAAAGGTTGTAACAATTTCAGAACCCTTCGCGCGCGCGTTATTGACATAAGGAAGGAAAAGCTAAAACAAAAAAGTTCCGCTAAGTGAAAATTGACGAGCATAGCCTTCGAGTATTCAAATGTCTTCATAAAGCATTTTATGAATTGGAACGCTTGAAACACAATTTACGATATGATCACACAAAGATCATTTTCAATACCTTTTATTATGGAGGCTATCGACACATACTCGATGATTTTCGTAAGACTGTAAAAAAATACGGTCGACTTGAGCCTGGGAGTGATTCAGCCAGTGACTTCCTTGACAATGCTCCATTGAGTAAACAAATTAGGGTTCGGTTGAAAAGAAAATTGGGGGCAATAACATTAGGGTACCGAAATAAAGATGGCGAAATTGTAATTGAAAAACGTGAGGCTCAAATTGTCAAACTAGCATTCTCTTATTTTATCCGTTATAAATCGATTCACAAAACACTAAAGAAACTAGCTAATTTGGGTCACCATTTGACCCCGGGGATGTTATATAAGATTGTTCGCGATGGATTCTATGCCGGTCTTCTCAAAGTACGAGATACATTCCAGCCGATACCGGATTCGGTTACTCCTATAATTGATGCTCAAGTTTTTCTCAAAGCCTTAGAAATTCAGCGAAGTGCTCGTGCAAAAAGAGAAAACAATAATCCTTATGTGAGACATGAGTCAGTGTATTTGCTAAACAGGTTCATAACAAATTCAAAGTCGGGGACATATTATTGTGGCTTCAGAGGGAAGAACTCCAGCAAAACGAAATTCAATCATTTTTATAGAATCGGAAGTGGAAAATCTATTCGCAGTCATTTTCCACAGGCAGTTTTAGAAGAAAGGTTCGAGCATTTTCTTATCGCGGACGTCGAGAAGATTCCTGAAACGCTAACTCCGGAGCATTTAGGTATAGTGCACAGGACTATAGAAAAATCAATATTGAGACTAAAGCAATCTGTTGCTTTGAAGCTTAGCCGCCTGCATAAAGAATCGAACGGGCGCGACAAAAAGGTATTGCATGAATTGGAGGATTTGGGCTCCATATTGGAGTTTTTCTCATCAGAAAACAATTTCGTTTCTTTTGCTTTAGAGTTCATAAACAGAGTAGAAGAACTTTGGCGGCATTCCAAGATCTCTCTCAAGCGGGAGATCCAGTTTACATTATTTCCTTATGGAATTCAGCTTGATCAAGATAAGGACAAGCTTATTTCCGTTTTGTCGATCGGGGAAAGTAGGGAAGGAGTCTTAAAAAGAATCGAATCTCGGAAACCTCTGTTTCATTAGCCGATCCTTCGCATAATAGATTACGCATCAACTTCTGATGCGTTAACAATTGTTGTGTGAAAAGATTGATGATTCCGGAACTAATCCCTTCGTGACTTGGTTTGTTTGGTTCGTCCTGTGGCGAAACTGGTAGACGCACCGGTCTGTAAAACCGGGTTCCGTATAGGAAATAGGGGTTCAATTCCCCTCAGACTTCATTAGCCAGAAATGGCATGAACATATAGTATCGAAAGCCCCTGATGGGGCTTTTTTATTGCTTGGATAGAGGTTTGGGGCCTGACAAGTTGGCAGACTTTTTGCAATATAGTCTTCAGGCACGCTTTTCCCAGAAGGTGCCTCATAAAACCCTAATCGATGAATGGCAAAACCAAACAGAAACGATCCTTGCCCTTGTGGTAGTGGTGAAAAATTTAAAAAGTGCTGCATAGATGTCCCTGGACTTTTTCGGAACTGGCCTGAAACAGAGGGACCAATTGATAAAATGCTTCCGACATTTCTTACAAAGCATGATTCAATAGACTTAATAAAGTCATTTTCAGCGTTAAGTATCCTCCCAGAAAATCACGGCAAGAACATCCGATTGGAGTTAGCGGCAATTCATGCTTTGCATGCTTTCAATACTTCGCCCAAACAGCCGTCAAAATCTGATCTCGAAGCATTTATGAATGAAGATTATTCATCACACTACCTAGAAGATCCTCCGACCAACCTTTTTACGGATCTTATATCCTACCATGGCGGAGATTATCTGATATTCCCAGGAATAACTGAGACGGGTTCATTTATTTTAGCCAATTTATTAACAGCCATTAATCATTGGCCAGACACCGAACTGCCCAAGCAATTTAAAACCAATTGCCACCACGGGATAATGTTTATTCTGAGCATATCGGATGCTATAGCAAGTTCCATGGGCTACACCCGGTATCAGAATGGCAAACCCAATAAAGAACCGATCGAATTTCCTTCAGACGGTCTGTTTGATCATTCACGTAGGGCGGTAGAATTCTCTAGAGAACAAATGGAAAATCTGCTTAGGGAGCGCGGTATTGCACCCGAAGTCGTTTCAAGATTCACATTGGATCGAAGTGCAATTGACTTTAATAACCTTTCGATTGAAGATAGCCCAGTCATGCAGCGACCAATCCTTGAAACAGCTTCAGGATACCTTGTCGTTTCGCCAACCGCGTTGAGCATTGCACTCACCAATTTTATTTGGGAAGAGGCATCTTCCTTTGATTGTACGGAAACGGTAGAGGATGCATACAACAATGTAGTTTGGAATGACGGGCAATTGCAATTGAAAAATATGGGATTCGACCTTATTAAGGTGGATGAAATAACTTCATTGGTGAGTCAATGGGAAAACCTGTATCGCTTTGACACGGATAAGGTCGCATTGATACGCCTTATCGCGCCGTCACGAGTTTCTGGCAGTTCGGACAAAAGGATTCCCGCGGAAACCCTGATTGGAAAATTGAAAGAAATAACGGCTTTCAAGGATCACCAATACCTCGAAATATCTTTGATCTCCGGGAATGGGCAAGTGATCATGCATGCGATTAATCATAACGCCCATGCAAAAGTATTACCGATTCAGCTCCATGAGTTTAATGTTCTCAGCGATCTCGACCTAGCTGATGCAATTGATCTATGGAATTTTGCAAACGCGATAGAGGAGCAGGCACCCCAGGGAATATTGAATAATTTTTCGTTTCTGGACACATTCAAACTTTATAAAGAGAAAGATGATTCATTCTATATCTCAGACGAGGCAAACAACCACCTTATCCGTGTCCACCCTGGATATTCTTCGGAATATGTTTTCAAGGCTAAGCAGAAAAGGGATGTACATTCCATAAAGATCAAGGAGAATGAGCGTGTTTTGAGAATACCCGTTGTGCGAAAGGATCGGTATCTTCCGATTTACTGCAATCCAAACGACCTCCTTGGAAACGTGCTTCGCTTTGCAGTTGAAGGATTTCATCAGCCTATATGGGTCATGCCTAATTTTGACCTTGCTAATGTTCACGGCGAATTCCGTAATACCCTGTTTGAGCTGACTAACACGGTGGCATTTTGGTTGACGCAGATTTGTAGCGAGCTAAGGGACCATTTGAAACAATTGGGCAGTACGCCCATTTCGATTCGTTTCGATCTAGAATCAATTGAAAAATTTGAAAACGTTACGCGCGACTTTAAGCGTGATCCAAACTTGTTAGAGAAATTCAAATGGTCGGCATCAAAATCTGGAATTGTAATTCAGCTCCCAAGTGAATTAACTTCGTACTTCTATGGTTCAGATAATGAAGGCGAGCGAGTTCTAGTAAAAAGTCTCTTGTTGGCTTTCAATGAACTCCTCCAAGTGAATAGCCTGGTAGCAATTCCTGCTGATCAAGTCGATGCTATTGTTGAATCAAGTGCGCCTCTTGGGATGAAGAAGAAAATCCTTCTGCTCGATTCAGGTGATAACTTACTTCTCGATCAAACAAATCTGATTGAAGAAAGACGAATCCGTGAGTATAATGTTAGCGTTGTATTGAACTCTATTGTTCCTGGATTGGGCGACAAGGTACCAGCTGTAGGTGAATTACGTACAAAGCAAGAGAAAGAGAAGTTAACACGCGACATCGTAATGCGTTCGCTATTGCCTTCCTTGAGAAAAGCGATTGGCCAATACGACTGCGAAGAATTGTTATCATATCTTATCGAGTTAAATGAAGCATTAATTCAGCGACGAGAATTTTACAAGGTTAATACACCATCTAGAATCGCCTGTTATGTTTCAGTCGAACAACACGGCATCGACTGGTTAAAGAGTTCTTCTGAAATTAACCGCACTACGCTTGCCCTTCGATGCCTGATGGAACATGTTACTGCCGAGCAACCTCGAGGAACAAAAAGAATTAGCATCACTGGGGTGGATGAACTG
>DASTYM010000397.1:0-16397 GCA_035764995.1 Cyclobacteriaceae bacterium
CAATCAACTTACCTACAAGCCATCACGGTCTGAAGTATAATTATACGTTCTCAGACTTTACTGCCAACCAACAAATTGCGGTTAATAACTTCTTATATGAAACTCCTGGTAGCCTGCGCAATGTGCAAACACTCAGTACTCAGTTTGGTGAGGATATAGAGTACAATTATTATGCACAGGTTTACATTCCCGAACTGGCTGCTGTTCAATTGGACATTGCTGCCCCTCCGGGCGTTGGTACAGGTGCTACAGCTACAGCAGCTTTAATGCCTGCTGCTTCTATGATCGACCTGACTCCCGGTAGTGGATACAGTATTTTAGCCTCGGGCAGCGGATACGGAATTAGTCAGACTGGTATTCCAGTAACAATTACAGGCGGAAGTTTTGACGGAACTGTAACGGGAGCAGTGGCTGCAAGTTTAACGGCTAACAGCGATGCGCAAGGCCGGATTGTATCTTTATCAGGTACCCTTGGATTTGGTTATAAGAGTGCGATTACGGTAACAGTTGGAGGCACTGGTACAGGTGCAGTCATTCGCCCTAATTTCCGAAGCACAGTAACGCCATTGTTCGGTTTGCCTGCGACATTGGGTGCAACAAAAACAACATTAACGGCCGGAGGATCAGGATATGCTATCGCACCAGTTGCGGTGGTTGTAGGTATGGATGCCAATGGTCAGCAAATTACAGAGGAAGTTGCGACTGTTGTAAGTAATGGATCAGTTGTGAGTTTCTCAACACCTATCTCTAATTTTGCTTCGGCACCCACCATTACGTTCCGCCCGGTGGAGCGCATCAATGCAACTGCATACGTAAATTCCATCAATTCTTCTACAGGTACCCTGACGAGTGTATACATCAATGAAAGTGGTTCGGGATATAATCCGCTGGTTCCGCCAGCCGTAACAGTTCGCGATTTGCGCAACCAGGGAAGTGGAGCTGTAATAGTAGCCCAAACAGAACAATCAGGATACATCGCTGGTTTGCAAATCGTAAATGGAGGATCAGCTTACTCTACATTGGGTATTTCGTATAGCTACTACGCCAATTATCCAACCGGATATGAAGGTTTTTACAGTGACAACGAAGCACTGGTAGTACGTCCCGGTATTACACAACATGTCAATGTTTACTATGGCACAGGCGTGCATGCCCGTGGTATACAATAATGATTTTGTAAGTTTTAGTATATACTGTAAAGGGTTGTCTTCTTAGGCAACCCTTTTTTATGAATCAATTAAAAAATCTAAATCAAGTTAAACCCGGTGTGCCACTAGCTGATCTTATATTGATAATCAGTTTCTAAAAACTCCTGCAATTTCTCAAGCAATGTCAGCTGATTAACGGCTCGATCAAAATTCTGCATGGGATACGAAATCTTGTAATACACATCATTCGAAAGGTAATCCGTCAGAAACCGGATGCCTTGCATGTAAATCATGATCAAACCAACGTGATGCATGTGATCTAATTCAGTTTGTGTAAACGTATCTCCAATCCCCAACCGATAACCATTCATGATGACTTCATAATAATCCTTGCGGATCAAAATTTTTTCTGCCGGAGAATCTTCTTCTGTCTCTGATACCATACTTCTTACCATGTCGCCCACATCTGAAAAGAAATAACCAGGCATGACTGTATCAAGATCGATCGGGCAGATGGCCTGCTGGTTACGACTATCAAAAAGGATGTTGCTCAACTTGCAGTCATGGTGCATGGCACGCTTTCGAAATTCCGGATTTTGAATTATAGCATTATAGAAATTGACGAGTGATTTCCTGTCTTCGATTTTTTCAATCCATGTTTTACTGTTCGCCAATCGGGTCTGAGTTGCGGATTGAATCGCCTGTTGGAGCTGAATGTACCGGCCGTTCAGATCATGAAAGCCGGCAATGGTTGGTTGAAGGCTGGATGCATCCATACCACTCAGCGAACGAACAAAAACACCGTAGCATTGGGCGGTGCTGAATATTTTTTCTTTTGTTGTCGGTAAATTCTCAGTGTATGAATGGGTTATATACTCAAATGCACGCCAACAGAATTTGCCATCATCATACAATTCTGTGTTTTTAGTTGTCTTCCTTATTCCAGGAATTTTTAGCCCATCGTGATTACTGAGATGCTCGCATAATTGCTGATAATTCCGGGTAATTTTTTTTGGTTCAGTAAAAACAGTTGTATTAATCTGTTGCAGGATAATAATTCGACCATCTTCAAAAACAACTTTATAGGTTTTATGAATAAGCCCCTCCGTCAGTGATTCAATGGATACCGGGTTGAATCCAAAATGTTTAGCAACCTCTTTAACCTGAGCGTCCATCATGCATGATTAATAAGCATCACTGATGGCGAATGTATTTTTTCTATACATCCACTGACCCCTCGTGAAATCAGGAAACTCAACTGTTTCATTTCCTAATTCAATACTTTTCTCACTTAAAGGAGTAATCGCGCTCCAGCTCGCAGCATCATAAACGTCCATCGGAGTGACGGTCTTGTTTTTGATGGATTCGATAAAGGCGTGAACTACAAAGAAATCCATACCTCCGTGCCCCGCACCGGCTGTTTCTTTACTCCAGCGCTGCCATAATGGATGATCATATTTATCCAGGTAGGGCTTCGCTTCTTCCCACTGATGTTCTTTCGGACTGGTTCCTTCTATGTATAACGATTTATTTACGTCCATCCAGATTCCTTTAGTGCCTTGCACCCTGAAACCTAGAGAATAAGGCCGAGGCAGATTGGTATCATGCTGTAACAACACTGTTTCGCCATTGGCACATTTGATCATCGTGGTTGCAACATCGCCAAGTTTAAATTCTACTAAAGCATTCGGATGTTTTTCACCACCATTTTTTACTACATACTCATGCAAGCCCCTTGCCTTTGTGGAGAAACAACTCAGCGACAAGAAGCGATTACCCCTGTTGATGTTAATCATTTCAGCGATAGGACCAATGCCGTGCGTAGGATACAAATCTCCATTTCTATAAACTGAATGGTTGGTTCTCCAGGCTGCTTCTGAAAAACCTTTTTCTCCAAATTCAACACCGCCACCGTAAGGTTGTGTTCCGTTATTGAATTTTACGTTGCGTAAATCGTGTTGATATCCACCCTGCAAATGGATGAGCTCACCAAACATACCCTGGCGTACCATATTCAGTACCGCCATCACATCCCTGCGATAGCAAACATTTTCCAGCATCATCACGTGAGCATTATTTTTTTCTGCAGCCTTAACAACATCCCAATGATCTTGTAATGTAATGCCGAGTATAACTTCTGTTCCAACGTACTTAATTCCAGCCTCCAACGAACCAATGATCATCGGTGCATGCCATTCCCATGGAGTCGCGATAATCACACCATCCAGATCCTTCAGCTCCAGCAATTTCTTCCACGCGTTCACATCACCCTTGAAAACTTTTGGAGTTGCTTTGCCTGATTTTTTTACCATCTCCAGGGCATCGGTTAACATCCTTTCGTTGATGTCACAGATGGCCACCACATCCGTATCGGCTCGCATCAGTGCAAGCTCAAGATGATTTTGTCCGCGCAGTCCAACACCAATAATTCCGATCCGAACGTTGCGCCTTTGTGCTAATAAGGAGGACGTTGGTAAAATTGAAAACGCTGCTGCGGCTATGCTAGTCTGTCTTACAAAGTCTCGTCTGTTCATAAATGGTTGGTTAGCGGAGTAGATTAAAAAACCAGTCGTTTTGGCTGGACTTTAAAGTTATCATTTTGTTTCAAACGCAGAATAATAATTTAAACGGCCTTCTACTCATCAAATATGTTGGTTAATCAATGACACAAAAAATTGACGGATAAAGGGCTCATCTTGTATTTGATAAAAACAGAACAGAAATGAAAAAATTTTCACTATTAGCACTACTCATCCTCATGCTGGGCTGTCAAGAAGATACGATCAACCCTAAGAAGGGATTTATTAATTTTTCTTTTTCTAATAACACAGAAGGCGGCCGGATAGGGGACGCACCCGCCCCGGTTGCAGTATTGATAAGTTTAGCCGATGCAAATGATAACGTTATTGAGCAAGATAAAAGACTTCCGCTATATGCTTTTGGCTCTGGACTTGTGAGTGAAAATCTTCAACTGGCAACAGGAAATTATAAACTCATGAAGTTTATGGTTCTTGCAGCCGACAACACAGTGATATTTGCTACACCTGTTGAAGGGTCGCCACTTGCCCACCTGGTAAATGATCCGCTTCCTATGTCATTTGTTGTTACAGAAAATGGAACTACGCTGGTTACTCCCCAGGTGGTGCCTGTAACTTCTGTTAATACACCTGAAAACTTTGGCTACGTAAGTTTTGGATTTCAAGTTGTTGGCCCGATGCCGCGAATACGTGAGGTGGTATACTATAATTATCAGTCAGGTGCTTACAACAAGCAGGGTAAGCATGTATACTTCTATCAGAACAACAAACTCATTAAAAAACAGTATTTTACTTATTTGCCAGAATATTGGACGTTCGCTCTAATTCACAGTGAAATTTATAATTATGAAAATGATAAACTTTCAACCATAGATGTCTTGTCGGCTAATCCCAATATTCCACTAGAAACCCCATACTTCTTCCAGTATTTAGGCGACAAAATAATTCAAGATGTTTATTTGTCTTACAATGATCAACGGATTCATCGTTACGAGTCAACGATAGGGCAATATGAGGCCACTTTTATCGACACATATACATATTCAACAGATCCTGCCTTGGCGGAAGTATATAGGCACGAAGCAATTTTAGACGACAATGGAAATTTAGTAAAGCTAGTTGAATATAGTAAAGATGGGATCCCGCAGATGGAGGCAACTTATTCAGGTTACATTGAGAAAATGAATCCGTTACAAGAAAGAGTGAGATATCCTGCGATCTATGATCCGCTAATTTTTAATAGGAAGCTTAATACGAAAGTTCAGTTTAAAAACTTACCAAGTGGCACTGACCTGGGGGAACGCGAGTATTCCTTTGAATTTGAACCAAGCGGAAGACCTAAAACGATTTTTGTAAAGTACGATGGGGTTAATATGTCAAAAATGGAATTGGTCTACTAAGCTGTAAAAAAAATTAAATAGTAATAAAGACAATCATTAAACATCACAACTATGAAAGACATCACTAAAAAATTCAGTTTGCTTTTTATCTTCTTGTCGGCCTTGTTGATAACCACATCTTCTTTTTCAACAAAAAACCCGGACGGAGCAAAAGAATTCAAAATTGAATTTGAAAGGTTTAAGGGCGGATTAATAATGAATGGCCTGGAAGGTACGGCATTCAGCAAACTCTTTTTTGCACTGGGAAATTATGTTCAGCGGCCAATTGACGAATTTGGAACAACGATAGCTTATGTGAAGACAAGCAGTATCGATGATAGCGTGGCCGATTTCGAATTTACAATCGAGAAAGTGGATGAGGAATATACCCTTGTCGGCAAAAAGGGAACAACGTGGACAAAGTTGATTTTTAAGTTTTCTGAAAGCAATAAAGTTATCGTTGACCAAAATGGCGTAACAGTTAAATAAATTGACACCGCTAACAATAAAAAACCCCGACCTTTGTCGGGGTTTTTACTTTCGTCTTCTCTCCATTAGCTACCACATGCTTCACAAGCATCCGGATTATCAAGCGAGCACGCCATGTCGGCACGCTTCTGCTCATAATCGGCAGCGGTATATTGAATGGTCTGCTGAGCTTCCGTAACAGCAGTAACTGCTATTGGTTGTGCAACTGCAACGCCAATGGGTTCTGCAACTTCAACTTTTGATTCTGTAGCAACCGGCTGAACAGCCGACTTATCTAACGTGAACTGAATCGCATCAGCAGCAGCGGTTGAACGCAAGTAATACATACCTGTTTTCAAACCTTTCTTCCATGCATAGAAATGCATAGAAGTAAGCTTACCGAAGTTCGGATCTTTCAGGTGAATGTTAAGGCTCTGCGACTGACAGATATATGCCCCACGATCAGCCGACATGTCAATGATTGCCTTCTGAGAAATTTCCCAAACGGTTTTATAAATGTCTTTGATGTTTTGAGGAATTTCTGGAATTGGTTGAACCGAACCATTCGTTGCAATCAACTTCTGGCGCATTGTTTCATTCCACAAGCCAAGTTCAATCAGGTCTTTCATCAAATGCTTGTTGGCGATGATGAACTCACCAGATAATGTTCTGCGGGTGTAAATGTTTGACGTGTATGGTTCAAAACATTCGTTGTTACCCAGGATTTGTGAAGTAGATGCTGTTGGCATTGGAGCCAGCAACAATGAGTTGCGAACACCGTGCTTCTTCACATCTTGCTTTAGTTGTTCCCAATTCCAACGACCGCTTTTTGGGTTGACGCCCCACATGTCGAACTGGAAAATTCCTTTTGACACCGGTGAACCTTTGAAGGTTTCGTATGCACCGTGTTGCTGTGCTAACTCCATCGATGCTTCCATCGCACCGAAATAGATCGTTTCAAAAACATCTTCATTCAATCTGCGCGCCTCATCTGAATCGAATGGCATGCGCATCATGATAAACGTATCGGCCAAGCCTTGCACACCCAATCCGATTGGACGGTGACGCATGTTCGATGTACGAGCTTCTTCAACAGGGTAGTAGTTGATATCGATTACCTTGTTCAGGTTGCGAGTGATAACCTTTGTGATTTCATACAAACGTGTGTGATCGTATGAGCCATCTTCTTTCACGAATTTATTCAACGCGATAGAAGCGAGGTTACAAACTGCTACTTCATCTTTTGAAGTGTATTCGATGATTTCAGTACACAAGTTGCTCGACTTGATGGTACCTAAATTTTTCTGATTTGATTTGCGGTTAGCAGAATCTTTGTAAAGAATGTAAGGTGTTCCTGTTTCAATTTGTGATTCAAGAATTTCGAACCATAAATCCTGCGCCTTTACCTGTCTGCGTGCCTTGCCTTCTTTCTCGTACTTCTCATATAAGCGCTCAAAGTCTTCACCCCACACATCGGCTAAACCAGGTGCTTCATTCGGACAGAACAACGACCACATTTCATTGTTCTCTACGCGCTTCATGAATAAATCTGAAATCCACATCGCATAGAAAAGATCACGAGCGCGCATTTCTTCTTTACCATGATTTTTCTTCAATGCGAGGAAATCAAACACATCAGCGTGCCATGGCTCGAGATAAACCGCAAAGCTTCCCTTGCGTTTTCCACCACCCTGGTCAACATAACGGGCTGTCATGTCGAAGTTGCGGAGCATCGGAACGATTCCGTTTGATGTTCCACCGGTTCCTTTGATATATGAACCTTTCGCGCGGATGTTATGAATGCTTAGTCCGATACCACCGGCTGATTGTGAAATTTTTGCGCACTGTTTTAGTGTATCATAAATGCCATCAATGCTGTCGTCTTGCATCGTTAACAGGAAGCAGGAAGAAAGTTGTGGCTTAGGGGTTCCGGCATTAAACAATGTTGGTGTTGCGTGGGTGAACCATTTCTCTGAAAGGAGATTGTAAGTTTCAATCGCAGCAGCAATATCATCACCATGAATACCAACAGCCACGCGCATCAACAAATGTTGAGGGCGTTCAACTACTTTGCCATCGATCTTCATCAAATAAGATCTTTCTAGCGTTCTGAATCCGAAGTAATCGTAACCGAAATCGCGATCGTAAATGATTGCTTCGTCCAGTTCAGCAGCATTCTGGTGAATTACTCTCCACGCTTCTTTTGAAATGAGCGGAGCATTCTGACCGGTTTTAGGATCAACATACGTATACAACCGTTTCATCGTGTTGGAAAAAGACTTGCTCGTTACCTTGTGCAGATTAGAAATCGCGATACGAGCAGCCAACTTGGCATAATCAGGATGTTTGGTTGTTAACGTGGCTGCAATTTCAGCGGCCAGGTTATCCAGCTCAATCGTGGTTACACCATCGTACAAACCATTAATCACTTTCATCGCAACTTCTACCGGGCTGACATATTTAAGATCCAGGCCATAGCAGAGTTTTTCAACGCGAGCTGTGATTTTGTCAAATTTTACGGACTCTCGGTGTCCGTCTCTTTTAAGGACAAGCATGTAATTGGGTTGTTTTTTTAAAAGTTTAAAAAATGGCGAAAAAGTGAGATGAAGATATTAAAAATCTTCGTTCAATGAGAACTTTGGAGCCGATTCTTTTTCAGTGCTGTTCAACACACCGGCCTTTTGGTACTCAGCTACCCGTTTCTCGAAGAAATTTGTTTTTCCTCTCAACGAAATCATGTCCATGAAGTCGAACGGATTGGTTGCTCCATAGATTTTTTTGCCAATGAGTTCATTCAACAGGCGATCGGCAACAAACTCAATGTATTGACGCATAAGCTCTGCATTCATACCAATCAAGTTTACCGGAAGCGCATCGGTAACAAACTCTTTTTCAATCTCAACCGCATCTTTGATCACATCGATTACAACCTGCTCAGGTAACTTGTTCACCACATGCTTGGTATACAAGTGACACGCGAAATCACAATGTAAGCCTTCATCCCTGGAGATCAGCTCGTTAGAGAAACTCAAGCCTGGCATTAAACCACGCTTTTTCAACCAGAAAATTGAACAAAATGAACCTGAGAAAAATATTCCCTCAACCGCTGCAAAAGCGATGAGTCGTTCAGCAAAATTTCCTTTGTCGATCCAGCGAAGTGCCCACTCGGCTTTTTTCTTCACACAATCCATTGTTTCAATGGCGTGGAAAAGTGTATCCTTCTCTTTCGGATCTTTTACATAGGTGTCTATTAATAGAGAGTATGTTTCAGAGTGAATGTTTTCAATGGCGATCTGAAAGCCGTAGAAAAACTTTGCCTCTGTATACTGAACTTCTGCAACAAAGTGTTCGGCCAGGTTTTCATTGACAATACCATCGCTGGCGGCAAAGAAAGCAAGAACATGTTTAATGAAGTGACGCTCGCCATCATTCATGGCTTCCCAGTCTTTCAGGTCTTGGCTCAGGTCAATCTCTTCGGCAGTCCAGAAGCTGGCTTCAGCTTTCTTATAGAATTGCCAGATTTCATGCTGGCGAATGGGGAAGAGGACAAACCTATCTTTGTTTTCTTTCAAAATAGGTTCTTCCAAGGGAGAATTACTCATTTCTTGATGGGTTTTAGGGTTGTTCTGGTATAAAACAAGGACTTCTGGTATCAAAAACCGGAAATCCAGCTTAAAAAGCTAATAAAAATAGCCCAGCTAATTCTAAACGGGTTAACCCGTTTTTTTAAAAGCCGAGCCTACAAATATTCGAAAATCAGAAATACTATCAAAGGGCTTGATTTTGTCAAAAAGTTGCGTTTTTAAGTCAAATTTGCAGTTTTTCAAGATAGATAAGTGGTTGTCAGAGAGTGGTTTATTTCCCCTTTTTCAATGGATGACTTTCACTTCGTGGTGTGTCGAAAAATAAATTTAAAATATTTTTGGGCTCTATTTCGAGCTTGTTTTAAGGGGTCTCACAAAATTCTAAATTCTGAATTCAAAATTCTCAATTCTTTCCCTACCTTTGCAGTCCAATTTTTGGAAAAACTATGTATGCAATTGTAAACATTGCTGGACAACAGTTCAAAGTGGCTAAAGATCAATATATCTATGCCCCCAAGTTAGAAGGTGAAGCTGGTAAAAAGATAGATTTTGACCAGGTTCTGCTCGTTGACAATGGTGGTAAAGTATCTATTGGCGCCCCTACTGTTAAAGGCGCGAAGGTATCTGGGAAGATACTCGAGCACGTAAAAGGTAATAAAGTTATTATCTTCAAAAAGAAACGCAGAAAAGGCTATGCTGTGAAAAACGGCCATCGCCAGCAGTACACGAAGGTTTTAATTGAGAACATTGGTTAATCGTTCAGATTACTAATGACTATTAACTAATGACTAAAGACTAAGCAAAATGGCACACAAAAAAGGTGAAGGTAAAGTAAAGAACGGCCGTGAATCAGAAAGCAAACGATTAGGCGTTAAGATATATGGTGGTCAGAAGGCCATTGCAGGCAACATTATTGTTCGCCAGCGCGGAACCAAGCATCATCCTGGTAAGAATGTAGGAATGGGTAAGGATCACACCCTGTTTGCGTTAACAAATGGTGTGGTTGTATTCAAAAAAGGAAAGGCAGATAAGTCTTTCGTATCAGTACAACCAGTAGCTGAAGCTTAAAATATTCAAAAAGGCACTAAAAAGCCCCTGTTCTTGATAGGACAGGGGCTTTTTTTATTCACTATATTTTCACTGGAGGTATTCCGCGGCATTTTTTACTTCAGAGGTACCTATTATTCTTTTGTGGTGACTTAATAATATGCGTGGTGAGTGGGGCTTATACAATTATCCTGCAAACCATTGTTACCCAAACATTCATTGGCGTATTCTGCTCAAAAACCAAGAATATAATGAAATACCGTAATCTGCGTTATTTTGTTTAATGTTTTTTCCCTAAAATTGGGGCTCTAAAACAAAAACTAATCTATGAAGAAAATTCTACTACTAATGTGCGCAATTGTAGTTGCTTGGGGGTCATACGCCCAAAATATTACAGTGAGCGGTACGGTAACCTCTGCCGAAGACGGCTCTGCGTTACCTGGTGTGAACGTGCTGGTGAAAGGTACTGCCAATGGTACTGCTACCGATGCTGATGGAAAGTATTCACTTTCTGTTCCTGCATCTGGAGCTACTTTGGTGTTTTCTTTTATCGGGTTGAAAGCTCAAGAAATTGAAGTGGGAGGTAGAACTACCATCGATATTGCTCTTGCGCTTGATGCAACTGAACTTTCTGAAGTTGTTGTAACTGCTTTGGGTATTGAAAGAAACAAGAATGAATTGGGTTATGCCGCACAGCAAGTAACTGGCGACCAGATTAGCTCTACAAGAGGGGTTAACTTTGTAAGCTCACTTTCAGGAAAAGTTTCCGGCCTTGATATTAAGACTGCCAACACAATGGGTGGAGGTACAAACGTAGTTATCCGTGGTTACAAATCCATTGGAGGTAATAACCAGGCTCTCTTCGTTATTGATGGTATCCCTGTTACCAATGCAAACACCAACACTTCAAACCAACAGACCGGGCGTGTAGGCGTTGACTATGGTAACGCAGCCGCTGATATTAACCCTGACAATATTGCTTCGGTAAACGTTTTGAAGGGTGCAGCTGCAACTGCCCTTTACGGTTCTCGTGCAGCCAATGGCGTGATCATGATTACCACCAAAAAGGCTAAGAAAAATTCATTTTCAACAAGCGTTGAAACTGGTATGACCTGGGGTGCAATTGATAAGAGCACTTTCACCAGGTATCAGAAACAATATGGTGCAGGATACGTTCCATCGTTTGGCTCCAACAGAACTTGGGACGATGGCACTTTGCCAACCGCTCTATACAGTCATGATGCATCATACGGACCAATCTTTGATGGTCAGCCAATTTATCAATGGGATGCACTAGATCCGTTCGATCCGGATTATCATAAGGCAAGACCTTGGGTAGCGGCAAAAAACGACCCAAGCACATACTATGAAACTGCGGTCGCTAATAACACCAGCATTAACATATCAGCAGGTGGTGATAAGACTACATTCAGATTTGGATACACCAGGAATGACGAAACAGGCGTGTTGCCAAATAGCGAGTTGGATAAGAACTTATTCAACTTTAACGCATCGTCAGAACTGACTAAAAAACTCACGGTTACTGCGTCAGCAAACTACTCGCGCATTACAGGTATGGGTAGGTATGGTACTGGTTACAATGGTAACAACCCTAACCAGGCATTCCGTCAGTGGTGGCAAACCAACGTTGACATGAAAGAGCAAAAAGAAGCCTATTTCAGAAATCGTAAAAATGTTACCTGGAACTGGAACGCAGCAGGTACCGGACCTATTTATACTGACAACGCATACTGGACACGTTACGAAAACTATAACAATGACTCAAGGGATCACTTCTTCGGATATGCTACTTTGAGCTATGATGTAACACCTTGGTTAAACGTTCTTGGAAGAGCGGCTTATGACGGTACTACGGATATGCAGGAAGAACGTATTGCCGTTGGAAGTGCTGACCCAGGAAGTTATTCCAGGTTCAACAGACAATACAGCGAGCAAAACTTTGATCTGATGCTGAACTTTAAGAAAGATATAACACAGGACATCAGCTTTAGAGGTTTGTTGGGTGGGAATATTCGGAGAACACGTACGGAATCAATTCGTGCAGCTACAAACGGTGGATTGGTTGTTCCAAAACTATATTCGCTTTCAAACTCTTTGAACCCAGTCAATCCTCCAACCGAACAATATGAGCGGGTAGGAGTAGACGGTATCTTTGGTAATGTAACATTCGGTTATAAGAATTTAGTCTTCATTGAAGCAGCTGCTCGTCAGGATAAAGCTACCACCTTACCAGATGGTAACAACACGTACTTCTATCCGTCAATCAGCGGTAACTTCGTTTTTTCTGAAGTAATTAAAACCCCTTGGTTAACCAATGGTAAGATCAGGGCAAACTATGCAGAAGTAGGTAATGCTGCTCCGGCATTGAGTGTATATGATGTGTATGACAAGCCTACTAGTTTTGGTTCAACACCTCTTTTCTCAATGCCTAGCACGAAGAACAACAGTGACCTGAAACCAGAAAGAACCAAGAGTATTGAACTTGGTATGGAAGCTGATTTCTTTGAAAACAGAGTTGGATTTGATTTCTCTTTTTACAAAACAAATACCTTCGATCAGGTGTTAAATGTTGCGGTAACAGCGGCCACTGGATTTACTGGTAAGTGGGTGAATTCCGGAGAAATTGAAAACAAAGGTATTGAAGCTTCAGTTTTTGGTACACCAGTTCAGACAGATGATTTCTCCTGGATGGTGAGAGTAAACTATACACGTAACAGAAACGAAGTTATAAGCTTATATGGTGAAGGTGCATCTACAGTAACCAACTATACAATTACTACCTTACAAGGTGGCGTTTCGTTAAATGCTGGTGTTGGCTTCCCGTATGGAGTTATCAGAGGTAAAGACTTCGTTTATACAAATGGTGAAAAGACAGTTAATGCCGCTGGTTATTACATGACCAGTGCTGCATCTAACATTGTAATTGGTAACCCTAATCCAGATTGGCTGGGAGGTATTTACAATGAATTGAAATACAAGGGTGTTTCGCTGAACTTCTTGATCGATATCCGTCACGGTGGAGACATCTTCAGTCTTGACCAGTGGTACGGTCAGGCAACTGGTTTGTATCCTGAAAGCGCAGGACTGAATGCCAATGGTGTTCTTTCAAGAGAGCTTGTAGCTGACGGTGGCGGTGTATTATTGCCTGGTGTGCAAGCCGATGGTACCCCTAACACTGTTTACGGAGAGAACCTCGATGGTGACGGACAGCTTCCATTTGGTTATGCTGCTAACGGATATGCAGGTGCCCCTCATAAGTGGTACGTGTACGATGGAAGCTATGTAAAACTAAGAGAGGCCGTTCTTTCTTATTCCTTACCTGAAGGTATCGTGAGCAAGCTTAAAGTATTCAAGGGCATCAATGTTTCATTGATTGGACGCAACTTGTGGATTATTGATAAAAACATGAAGTATTCAGATCCGGAAGAAAGTCTCAGTGCTGGAAATGCCAACGGTGGTTATCAGAGCGGATCGTACCCAATGGTGAGATCGTATGGATTTAATATTAAGTTTAATTTATAGAATTTACATATATGAAAAAGATATTAATGATGATTCTCCCTCTGGTCCTGTTAACGGCCTGCGTTGACAGTCTGGATGATTGGAACGTTGATAAGAAGCGTGCATCAGCTGTGCCCGCCTCTACGCTTTTTACTAATGCAACAAAGGGCGTGATTGACATATTGACCACTCCGAACGTTAACCTGAATAATTATCGGATGTTTGTTCAATACATTGCAACAACTACCTACCTGGATGAGCCTCGCTATAACATGACAGCCAGAACCTATTCTCAGGGTTTCTGGCAAGCTATATATCGCGATGTGCTTGCAGATTTGAAGGAGGCAAAAAAATTAGTGGCTGCAGATGCGTCTTTGGTTGCCGAAGTAAAGAACAACCAATTGGCAATGATAGGAATTATGGAAGTATACGCTTGGTCAACCTTGATTAATACTTTCGGAGATATTCCATATACTGAAGCGTTAGATCCTAACAATTCACTTCCTAAGTATGATGACGCTGAAACAGTTTATAATGATCTTCTGACACGTTTGGATGCTGCTTTAGCGTCATTAACTACTGGGCAACCAAGTTTTGGGGCTGCAGACTTATTATACGGTGGTTCAGCCGCACAATGGGTCAAGTTTGGCAACTCGTTAAAGCTAAGAATGGGTATGCTTCTTGCGGATCAAAACAATGCGAAAGCAAAATCAGTTGTAGAATCAGCTGCCGCTGATTTGACTAAACTGATTACCGTGAATTCTGATAATGCTCGTTTCCCTTACATTTCAGCACCACCAAATAACAACCCGATCTCGGCTAACCTGAATCCTCTTTTCTCAGCCCGGGAAGACTTTGTTATTGCGAGCGCCATTGTAGACAAAATGAATGCTGATAACGACCCAAGAAGGCAGTTCTATTTTACAATGGTTGACTCTGATGGTGATGGGGCAATTGATGATTTTGAAGGTGGTGAATATGGTTTTTCTAACGATTATGCTAGCTTTTCTCATGTAAGCAATAAAATCATTGAACCAACTTTCCCAGCGTTTTTCATAGATGCAGCCGAAGTTAACTTCTTACTTGCAGAAGCAATTGAAAGAGGATACACAGTTGGAGGAACAGCAGCATCATATTATGATGCGGCCATCACTCAATCAATCCTGTATTGGGGTGGTTCTGCTGCAGATGCTACTACTTATTTAGCACAGGCTAGTGTTGCCTACGCAACAGCAACGGGAACCTATAAACAAAAAATAGGAACTCAAAAGTGGATTGCACTCTACAACAGAGGATGGGACGGTTGGGTGGAATGGAGAAGACTGGATTTCCCAGTGTTAGCTCCACCAAGCGGGCCAAGCATTCCTGATCCATTGTCTATTCCAATGCGCATGATCTTCCCCGTGAGTGAGCAAACGCAAAATGGTACTCAGTGGCAAGCAGCCGCAGCGAAATATAATTCTGACTCTCCGAATTCGAAATTATTCTGGGATAAGAATTAAAAGAGAAATAATAAGTTCTAAACAAAAGGCCGCTTTATGCGGCCTTTTTTATGCCTTTCAAAAGGCATTTTTGTCGTAACATCGTAAAAGTTGTTCGTAGCCGACATATTATTAAATTTGATTAGCGTGCTATCGGGTTCTCACACGCCCTGAACATGAGAATTTTAAGTATTGTATTGATAGCCGTTATTCATTTCAGCGCAACTGCTCAACTCACGGGTAAAGTTTTGCCGCCCATTGAAATCATCAAACTAATACCTCAAAAAATCAATGGCTTTCATTTAAGTGCTGATCCGCAAAGCAAGCTTATCAAACTGGGTACCCTGCAGTACTGCATGGCTGAAAAGAACTTCTCGGCAAGCAGTAATCGATCTATTAAAATTCTGCTGTTCGATTACAAAGAAGCACCTATTATGTACAACCAGGCAACGAGAAGGTTGACTACCTATACCAACATTGAGACAGATGCGGAGATACGAAGACCCATCGCACTGAACGATTGTATTGGTTGGGAATCGTACGATGCAGGAAGAAAGAATTCCCAAATCCTGGTGGGAATATTTAATCGCTTTTACCTGACTATAGAAGGAAAAAATGTGGACCTGGAATCTTTAAAAAAAGTATTCCAGGAATTTAAAATTGACACCTTCCCAAAGTAGAATACACTACTGAAGCATTTTCAGTAATGTGCTCAACCTGTTTTTCAAATTTCTTCTGTCAACAATAAAATCAAGGAAGCCGTGCTCGAGAACAAACTCAGCACTTTGAAAGCCTTTCGGTAAATCTTTACCAATCGTTTCACGGATTACGCGCGGGCCTGCAAAACCAATGAGCGCTCCCGGCTCAGCAATGTTAAAATCACCTAACATGGCATACGATGCAGTAACACCTCCTGTGGTTGGATCTGTCATGAGAGAGATGTAAGGGATTTTTGCCTGATCAAGTTGAGCGATCTTGGCGGATGTTTTCGCCATTTGCATAAGTGATAAACCTGCCTCCATCATTCTGGCTCCACCCGAACGGGAGATCATTAAAAACGGTTTGTTATTTTTCAAACTGTGATCCATTGCACGTGCAATTTTTTCACCAACAACCGATCCCATCGAACCTCCAATGAAACTGAAATCCATGCAGGCGATGGTAATATCAAGCCCGTTCATTTTGCCATAAGCAGAACGAACGGCATCTTTCAAATCAACCTTCGCTTGTG
>DASTYM010000398.1:0-4225 GCA_035764995.1 Cyclobacteriaceae bacterium
AGCCATAAGCGTATCCGTTTAAAACAAAACCGCCAGTATGATTTGGAAGAGCATTTCCAATCATGGTTCGATCGTCAATTGTCACCAAACCATCTCCGGTAATATCTTTCAGCTTCATCATACCTGGCATTACTGTTCCAACAATCTGACTGCTGTTTGCCACCTCAGGTTTCAACGTCCACGTATTTGTAGTGGAGTTATACCCTTCAAAATCAGAAGCCTCATAGCGGCCATCAGACTGGTACCCAATCATAACACCAAGAGGTTGACCTACCAGTACACGATAGTCCGGCCCAATGGCTGTCGATGCCCAGTTTGAGGTAGTGGATTGATCTTCAATTTTATCAAGCACTTCGAGCGATACCACATCATTGCGGTTGTAACCGATATTGAATGAAACATTCAAACCATATTTGGGTTTATCTATTACTTTATAATTGAATGAAACTTCGAGACCTTTATTTTCAGTTTCACCCATATTGCGGAACTGATAATCATATCCCGTACCTGATACAGGGAATTCAATTAGTAATCCGGTTGTATTGTTCTTGTACACATCAATTGTACCTGTCAACCGGTCATTCATAAAACCAAAATCCAAACCAGCGTTTCGGGTATGTGTTACTTCCCAACGGAGATCCGGGTTAGCCATTGTTTTTGATGCAGCCCAGAAACTGTCAAAGCCATTCATCCAGGTTGTTGTACTGGAAACAAATGACTGCACAATTTGTCCGGTAGGAATATTATTATTACCAGCTGTACCGTAGCTTAATCTCAGTTTCAAAGAGCTAAGCCACCCTTGCGTTCCAGTCATGAAACTTTCTTCAGAAATTTTCCAGGCTGCTGCGGCAGAGGGGAAATATCCCCATTTGTTTCCATCTGAGAACTTACTTGATCCATCAGCGCGGTAGGTTGCAGTAAGGAGGTATCTTCCTTTATAGTCATAGGTTAAGCGACCGAAGAAAGATAGTAGTTTATCATCCGGACTATAGAAATTATCAATGGACTGAGCTTGTCCTTGCGTTGTCAGTTTAAATGCCTGATCCGCGGTAAATAATGTTGGATATCCATGAAGCGTTGATGTCGTGGTATTTACTTCATACTTCAGCATTTCCTGACCGATCATAAATTTTGCATGGTGGTCGTTGCTCAAAAGTTGAGCAAAATCATAACTCAGCGTGTTCGTATTCCTGTAACGAACTTCTCTTCTTTCTCTTAAAACTGCAGCAGGCTTTCCCTGATTTTCAGCAGCCGGGATGTTATCAACATAATAAGTTGAAATTCCATAGAACCTGTTGTCAGTATAATAGTAATTATCCAAACCTACTTCAGTTCCAAAATGGAGATTGTCGATAATATCCCATCCGAATGATCCGCCAAAGTTGAAGTTCTTTCTCAGTTGATCTCGGTCATTGTCTGCCACGCCAACCAACGGATTAACCAGGTAGTTAGCAATGGCTTCGTCAGTATCATCTGTCGTCAGACCAGAAACGGGAAATGGAGGATATCCAATACTGTACTTCAATCGGGAGTCAGCTGAAGAGACTTCATTCTGTTCATTTGCTCCACCACCGGCAATTTTTGTATCAGCATAGCGCAGTGATAAACCGATATCGATCCTGTCAACTGGCTTGCTGTTTAGTTTCATAGTGATATTATTTCTGGTGTAATCAGAACCAACCATAATCGCTTTCTCATCGTATCGAGCGTAATTAAAAGAATAAGTGATTTTATCTGATCCGCCACGAATGCTGAGGTCATTACTTAAAACGCTTCCGGTTCTTCCATACACTTGATTCTGCCAGTCATTTCCCTCCATGCCCTGGTATAAATCCATGTCCTGATAAGCTCCAAAAAAGTTTTCGTACGAACTTAAATTGCTCCCAAACCTCAGGGCTGCATATTCATATTGCCAATTGACATAATCCTCCGGAGTTAACACATCCATTGTCTTGGCGATTTTCTTGGCACCGTAGAAAGAATTGAGAGTTACAGAGACTTTCCCTGCAGTTCCTCCTTTAGTTGTAATGATTACAACTCCGTTCGCTCCGCGAGAACCATAAATAGCCGTTGAAGATGCATCCTTCAATACATCAATTGACTTAATATCAGAAGGTGATATATCAGCAATATTACTTACAGGGAATCCGTCTACAATGTATAATGGAGAGTTGTCTTGCGTAATAGACCCACCGCCCCTTACCCGAATTCTAACATCTGAATCAGGAGATCCTTCTGCAGTGGTGACCTGTACTCCTGGTAATCTACCTGTCAATGATTCAGCAACTGTTGCCACGGGCATTTTTCTAAGATCATCTCCTCCGATGGAAGATATTGATCCAGTTATATCTGATTTTTTTGATGTTCCATACCCGATGACAACTACCTCTCCAAGTTGGGTAACATCTGATACCAGATTGACATCAATAGTGGTTTGGTTTCCAACCTGTATTTCCTGCTGTTGCATCCCAACAAACGAAAACACCAGGATGGAATTGTCTGCAACTGAAATGGTGAATTTACCTTCACTATCCGTTACAGTTCCATTACTTGTACCTTTTTCCAGCACCGTAACACCGGGGAGCACATCATTATCTGATTTCACAACACCGGTAACCGTTTTTTGTGCAAATGCACTTAAAGAGGTAGCCAGTATTGCTACGAGTATCAGACCTGACGTAAGTGTGACTGATCGTAGAATTCTCTTCATAAAGATTGTTTTAGGTTGATTAAAGTGGTTTGAGTGGCTTGTCACTTGAAATCGGCTGAGCAATTCACCATTTAAGCATGAAGCACAACCGATTTTTAGTAACATTTTGCGCAATCGATTGCATATTAAAAAGTTATTGTATATTTACCAAATGATATTCTATTTATTTGGAAATAACCATTGAAATAGATGTCATAAGTGGTGTTTTTTAAACTTTTATTTTGATGAGCGTTCAATGCGAAGGACAGCCAATAAATATCATTTTGGGCTATTAATTCACTAAATTGCGCAAACGATCACACATTGCTATGAATTTACCGTATCCCACACGTCACGCCATACATCCTGCTTCCAGCAAAACACTTACAACTGAACAGTTACGGGAGAACTTCCTGATTGAGGACATTTTTATTGATGACAAAATCACATCAACCTACTCCTTTTATGACCGCTTCATAACCGGGGGCGCTAAACCTGTTACTAAACCGCTGGAGCTTGGGACACCCGATATTTTAAAGTCGGACTTTTTCCTGCAACGGAGGGAGATGGGGATTATTAACGTGGGTGATACCGGAATTGTGCTGGCCGATGACCAGCAATACACCTTACAAAAGAGAGAAGCGCTGTACTTAGGCAAAGATGTAAAGAAAGTCGTCTTCATGCCGGGCAAAGGCGATACCCCGCTCTACTATTATAACTCCGCCCCTGCTCATCACACCTACCCTTCTAAAAAAGTCGGACTTGATCAAGCCGAGACAGTTGAGCTGGGCTCTATGGAGAACGCAAATCAACGAACCGTCAGAAAATTGCTGATCAATAGTGTGTTGGAAACGTGTCAATTACAGATGGGACTGACTGATATCAAAACCGGAAGTGTCTGGAATACAATGCCTCCCCACACGCACGACAGACGAATGGAAGTTTATTTATATTTCGATATAGCCGCCAATCAACGGGTATGTCATTTTATGGGTGAGCCCAATGAAACAAGACACATTTGGGTGAGTAACAATCAGGCAGTTATTTCCCCTCCCTGGTCGATCCATGCAGGTGCGGGTACCAGCAGCTACTCCTTTATTTGGGGAATGGCCGGTGAAAATCTTGATTACGGAGATATGGATGTTATTCAGCCAAAGGATTTAAAATAATGTCGAAGCAAAATCTATTTGATTTAACGGGAAAGCGCGCACTCATCACAGGCGGAACGCACGGCCTCGGTATGTCGATGGCTAAAGGATTAGGTCATGCTGGTGCCACGCTCGTTATTAATGGTCACACGAAAGACAAAATGGATCAGGCTTTGGCTGAATACTCAAAAGAAGGCCTGAATGCCTACGGATATTTGTTTGATGTTACCAACGAAGCAGCTGTGGCCCAATCGATTGAAAAAATTGAAAATGAAGTTGGTGCAATCGACATCGTTGTCAATAATGCGGGAATCATTGTACGAACGCCATTACTGGATTTGAGCGTTGAAGATTTTAGAAAAGTAGTTGACATTGATTTAACCGGTCC
>DASTYM010000399.1:0-14686 GCA_035764995.1 Cyclobacteriaceae bacterium
TAATGTAAACGATGGTGTAATTGACATCACATCAACAACTGGTGGAGCAGGAGGGCCTTATACTTTCAGGTTAAATGGGGTGGCTGCATCTGAACCATTTACGAATCTTCCTGGTGGCACGCATACGATATCCATGATTGATAATACAGGTTGCAGACGTGATACTACGATTACTGTAGCGTTCCCTGGATTTGTGGCTTACGCTTCTCCGGCAACAACCATCGATGCGACCTGTACAACCAAAGGAACAATTGGAATATTCATTCCAAATCCTCCGGGCAGCTATGAGATTGGTTTTACAACAAACGCTATTGCTGAACCAACGAATTACAATGCAAATTTTTACAATCCTGCAACTGGATTGGTATTCATTAGTAATTTGAGCGCTGGAACGTATTATGTTTGGATCAGAACGTCAGCAGCAGCGTGTCCTACACGTTTTATTCATGACCCTGTCGCTGTCGATGTGTATGCAATTGTCATTGGCGGCCCCCAGCCAATTTCATTTGAGGTGGGCTGTAGATCAACAGATGGAGTTTTACAATTGAATAACATCGCTGCTTCAAGTGCAGATCCGATCAGCTATGAAATATTCGGAAATGGCTTCCAGAAGAGCGGTTCAATATCACCGAATGCGATGGCACAGGATACCATTCATGGTTTTGTAACCGGTGATTATGTAGTTTGGTTAAGACAAGATCAATCAACTTTTGGATGTACGGTGTACAGCGATACACTGGCTGCTCCTTCCGGTGCGCTTGATACGATCTCAGTAGCTAAAAACGTTTCCTTCCCTGAATCACCAACCGGATCGGTGCGTGTTAAAATACAGGAAAGTGGTGCCGAACCTTATGAGGCATGGTTAGTTGAAACGGGAATCCCTGTTACCGATACATTGACTGCGGTGCGTAACCCAGTAAATTTCGAAGTAAACTTTACCTCGCTGGCTGCCGCAACGTATGAACTGTTTATTGAGGACGCTGCCGGATGCCGCAAAGCGTATAGCATTGTGTTGCCGTTTGATAGTAATATTTTCATCCCGAACGTCTTTACACCGAATGGCGATGATAAGAACGAAACGTTCTACGTAAGAAACCTGCCGGAATCAGGAAGCAAATTATCAATCACTAATCGTTGGGGTAAAGAAGTATACTCATCCAATAATTACAATCCATCCAATCTTTGGGATGGAGGTAGCAGCCCTGATGGTGTATATTATTATCGATTACAGATTAACGGAGGAGGTACTTACACCGGCTGGGTAGAAATTGTAAGAGGTGTAAAACCGTAACCTACTTTAATTCCGAAAGAAATTTTAAGGTGTCAATTTGGTCAGCATAGTCCCAAACTTCAGGGTACTGTGCCTGACCGAATGCAACAGTTGCCAATTTCCCTTTACCAACTACACATTGAATTTTTTCTGTATTGGCTTTCAGTTTATTTCTCAGATCATCATCGCTGGAATATCGCTCGTAGTATAAAACTGAAATGGGGGATACCAGCTTTTCATTTTCCTGAAGCAGAACAAAACCATTATCCAGATGATGCACACCGTTCACCAACAGAATTGATTTTTGATAATCGTAATTATTAGAATACTTATGGTGATGGATTACTTCTTTAAAAGAATCCCAACGTGATAGAAGGTTTGTGAAGTCGTAATCGTTTGGAACGTAAAGTTTTGATACGTTTCTGCATCCCAGCCCAAAATAACTAAAAACATCTACACCCAGATTTTCAATGTCGGCATCGGATTCTCCTCCTGTTAAAATCGCGCAGGAAGTTCTGTTTTTGCGGATGATGTTTGGGTATTTTCCAAAATAGTATTCGAAGTAGCGTGCAGCGTTATCGCTTCCTGTGGCAATGATGGCATCAAACCCTTCCAACTTATCTTTGTATTCAATTTGATCGTGAAAAGCAGGTTCAATCTTGACAAGAAAATTGATCAGGTGTTGTGTGAGTTTAGAATCTTTTGAACTGAGTTTGACCTGAGCACAATTACCACTGATTAAGACACAAATCAAGTCATGGAATCCAACGAGTGGAATATTGCCTGCCATAACCAGCGCGATGGTCTTTTGTGGACTGGCCTGAAGCGAATACCGCTTGGTCCATTGTTTCAGCTGATCTTCGCGAAGAAAGGTTAAAATGCCTTTTAATGACCTCCTTACGTTCTCTTTTGTGAACCAGGGGTTCTCTAACCGTGCACTCTCAGCAATTGATTCAAAGCTTTCTTCACTGAGGTTTTCGAGGTGCTCACCGAGTTGGCGAAATGCACGTATGCGTTGATCGAGGGTCATTCTGTTAAACTTTTCGGTTTGCAGTCCTGTTTTGTTGGTTGGCTTTTGGACTGTATTTTTGCAGCACTTTTTAAGGCCCTCAAAAATAGGAAAATGGCGATAATAATTACGGACGAGTGTATTAACTGCGGAGCTTGCGAGCCAGAGTGCCCTAATACTGCTATCTATGAAGGCGGACGGGAATGGAACTGGGCTGGAGGAACCAAGCTCGAGCAGGTTGAATTGGAAGATGGAACTACCCAGGATGCCAAGGTGCTTCAGAAGCCGGTGTCCGATGAATTTTATTTTATTGTTTCAGGAAAATGTACCGAGTGCACCGGCTTTCACGAAGAACCGCAGTGTGCGGCAGTCTGCCCGGTAGATTGCTGTGTGCCCGACCCCGATTATGTTGAAACGAAGGAGGAGCTTACGGCTAAGAAAGCGTGGCTTCACCAGGAGGGACAGTAGACGGTGATCGGTAATCAGTAATCGGTTATCAGTGATCAGTAATCGGTTATCAGTAATCAGTGATCAGTAATCAGTGATCAGTGATCAGTAATCAGTGATCAGTAATCAGTAATCAGTAATCAGTAAGTATTTGATCCACCAACGGGACGACCGATTACCGATCACCGAATACCGATTACCTTTAGCGCATCTTCGCTCTCTTAATCAAATACGTTTGCAGGATCACATCGACATCCTTACGAACATCCGCTTCTACAAAATCAATTTTATACTGATTGCATCGCATCTTCAGACTTTGATAGAACGTTGCTGCTTCTTTTGTGTAATGATCGCGCACATCGGCAGGGTTAAGTTTTAGCTTTTCACCGTTTTCCATGTCGATAAACTCTACAGGTCTGTCCTCGAAGTTGAAAAGCAACTCGGTTTCTGTATCCATCACATGAAAAACAATTACCTCGTGCTTGTTATGCTTTAAATGTTGCAGCGCCTTGAATAATTCTTCTGTTTGTTCTCCATCAAACATATCGCTGAAGATCACCACCAGCGAACGTTTATGAATTTTCTCAGCGATTTCATGCAATACCTGTGCAACGCGGGTGTGGCCTGTTGACTTACTTTGATTGAGGAGTTGATCAAGAATGATAAAAAGCTTGCCAACATGGGTAGCCGATGATTTAACAGGAGTGAGAGTATTAATTTTATCTGAAAACAAACATAAACCCACTGCATCCCGTTGCCTGCTGAGCAAAGAAGCTAAGGCAGCTGCCGTGTACGTTGCAAACCTGATTTTAGCTTTTGACTCGGATGGATAAAACATCGATGAAGACGTATCAATAGCGATGAGACAACGTAAATTTGTTTCCTCTTCAAAGCGCTTGGTAAAAAGCTTGTCGGTGCGACCATAGATCTTCCAATCAATATGCCTGGTGCTTTCACCCTCGTTGTAAAGTCGGTGTTCGGCAAACTCGACTGAGAACCCATGGTATGGGGATTTGTGCAAACCGGTTATAAAGCCTTCTACTAACTGCCTGGCTAGCAGTTCCAAACTACCCGATTGATTGGCTTGCTGAAGATTGAGTTTCATTGATATGTCTGTTATTTGACCTGTTTGGAGCCCCTAATGGTTATTAGGATATACTCCATTTACGGGCATTTGTTTGCAATAATTGGGCAAAATACTATATTAACACAATTATATTTACCTAACCCTAACCCTAAACCAGACGGATTGTGGAAGAGAACAAGAACAACGGCAGCAATGGAAGAGATGAGATTTACTCAGCAAAAGTAAAAGCCGGAAAAAGAACGTACTTCTTTGATGTCAAGTCAACTCGCTCAAACGACTATTACCTGACCATCACGGAAAGTAAGAAACGTTTCAAAGAAGACGGGTTTACGTACGAAAAACATAAGATTTTTCTGTACAAGGAAGATTTTAACAAGTTTACAGAAGCACTCAACAACACTGTAAACCATGTTAAAACCCAATTGATGCCCGAGGTCGACTTCAGCCAATTTGATCATGCCCGCGAATTTGATCACTCGCGCGAGGAACATGTGGAGGCAGAAGAAACCAAAGAAACCGGTTCAAGTGATTTAAAGTGGGATTAAGCCCACGAATCACGAATTTCATCAAAGTCCTGACGGTTACCGTCAGGACTTTTTGTTTCCTACCGTACCCCTTATATTTGCGGCCTTTTAGAAGCTTAACATTTTCACTATGGGTTTACAGTGCGGAATTGTGGGGTTGCCAAACGTGGGCAAATCGACTTTGTTTAATGCCTTGTCTAACAATAAAGCAGAGGCGGCCAACTTTCCCTTTTGCACCATCGAGCCAAACGTGGGTGTTATTTCTGTTCCGGATGATCGATTAAAAATCCTGGAGTCGCTGGTTAATCCGCAAAGAGTATTGCCTACCGCAATGGAGTTTGTGGACATTGCAGGACTTGTAAAAGGTGCCAGCAAGGGAGAGGGTTTGGGTAATCAATTCCTGGCCAATATCCGCGAAGTAGATGCAATTATTCACGTGGTGCGTTGCTTCGATAATGATAACATCGTTCACGTTGACGGAAGGGTAAACCCCATTGCCGATAAAGAAATCATTGACACCGAACTTCAGTTGAAAGACCTTGAATCGGTTGATAAAAAAATATCACGTACCGAGAAGATTGCGAAGAGCGGAGATGCAAAAGCCAAGAAAGAGTTAAGTACCCTGCAGCTTTATAAGGAAGCATTAGAGGCAGGCAAAAATGCCCGCTCGGTCGAGGTATCAGAAGAAGATAAATCAGCTATTGCAGACCTTCAGCTCCTTACAGCGAAACCTGTTCTGTATGTAGCCAATGTTGATGAGGCTTCCCTTCATACGGGTAATAAACATGTTGATGCCTTGAGAGAACTTGTAAAGTCAGAGAACGCCAATGTTGTACTTATTTCTGCTGCCATCGAAGCTCAGATTGCGGAGTTGGAGAGTGAGGAGGACAGGGCAGTTTTCTTACAGGAATATGGCCTTACCGAATCAGGTTTGAATAGGCTCATTAGGGCCTCTTATACACTGTTGAATTTGATCACCTATTTTACTGCTGGTGAGAAGGAGGTTCGTGCCTGGACTATCAAAAAGAGCTGGAAAGCACCTCAGGCCGCTGGCGTAATTCATACCGATTTTGAGAAGGGCTTTATTAGAGCTGAAGTAATTAAACTAGCTGATTTTCAGAAGTATAAATCCGAAGCTGCATGTAAAGAAGCAGGTAAAATGTCGGTAGAAGGCAAGGAATACGTGGTGGAGGATGGCGACATCATGCATTTTCGCTTCAATGTTTAATTATTCCTTACATCCGGTTTTATTCATTTCTTAATTTTTATTAGCTTTATAAACTGCTCACAATCAGTATAAAGCGGGGGTTACGCGAATTAATTTTTTAAGCCCTTTTAATTTTTTAAGAGTTGAGAACCAGGATCATTTTTTCGTTAAAGAATCGGGGGGCGTACGTTCCGTTTCATCATCAATACCTCCTTGCTCAGTTTATCAGGGGGATCTTAATCTATGGTCCGGATAAGAACTATCAGCAGTTTACGCAGTTCATTTTCTCAGGTCTGAAAGGTCAAACCAAGATTAGCAGGAAAGGCCTCCACTTTTACTCATCCAAGGTTACCCTTGTTTTCTCTTGTGCCGATAAAAGCTTTCTGGATTATTTCCTGGCCCGGTTGTTTGAGCAAAAAGATATCATGATTGGTAGTCTCCACCTGGCTCCCGAATCGTTTGAGCAGGAGGAAAGCGTTGCCATTTCAGGTGAGGCTAAATTTCTTTGCATCTCTCCAATTGTTCCGATACTGGCTGGCTTCAATGACGAGAGGAGTAAGAAATTTATTGCACCTGAAACAGATGAATTCTCTGATCTTCTGTACGATGCGACAATCAGCCGAATGGAAGCTACAGGTAAATACACCACCGAGCAGATCGCTGCCTTCTACAAATTTCAAATTGTACCCGATGCCGATTACTTACAGCGCATTCAGGCTAGCCATAAAAAGTTTGCCCGCATTTACCCGGTCTACGACAACGATGTAAAGTTTGAAGTTCGTGGCTATACGTTTCCGTTTACGTTATATGCGGCTGCAGAAGTTCAGCGCTTTGTGTATGAGAATGGACTTGGCCATTTCTGCCACAAAGGTTTTGGTATGCTCGACATCGCCCACAATGATTCCATCAAGATGGGCACCGAGCAGGAGGTTGGGTATGCTTAGTGTACTAGTTTCGGTAATAAAGTAATCAGTTATCGGTAATCGGTATTCGGTCACTAATTACTAATTACCGATCACCGATTAGCGGCCACCGAATACCCCAAACTTGGCGCAAGCGTCCGCTTGTGCCTTGAAGAGCACGAGCTATGCTGTCAGACCAATTTAATTAGAAAGCAGAAGTTTGAATTGGGCCAGCGTGTAATTAACTTCGTGTTCATCCCCGCGCACAAGCGTTCGCTTGTGTTGCTCAATCACAAGGATTTTTAATAAGCAGTTCAATGAGTAGAAAATACAAATTCTGGGATGATGAAAGATTATATTTTATAAGTTATGCAGTAGTTCATTGGATTGACGTATTTATCAGAGTAGATTATAAGTATGAGCTACTGGAATGCTGGAAATATTGTTGCAAAGATAAAGGACTTGAGATTTACGGTTGGTGCATAATGCCCAGTCATGTTCATATGATCATCGGCACTAATAAGGACAAGCTTGAAGATATTGTTCGTGATATGAAAAGCTATACATCAAGAAGAATGCGCAAGGCGATTCAGGAGCATCCACAGGAAAGTAGGAGGGAGTGGATGCTTTGGATGATGGAACGAGCGGGAAGAAAGAATGGAAATAATAATAATTTTCAATTTTGGCAACAGCATAATCAACCAATAGAATTGAATACGAATAAATTAATGGACCAGACGTTAGAGTATATTCATAACAATCCGGTAGAATCAGGATTTGTGGATGTTCCAGAAGAATGGTTGTTTAGCAGTTCAAGAGATTATGCAGGCCGGCCAGGTTTGTTAGATATTAAGTTCATTGAGTGAAGGGCACAAGCGGACGCTTGCGCCAAGATGTGGGCACCGAGCAGGAGGTTGGGTATGCTTAGTTTACTAGTTTCGGTAATAAAAAAGTAATCAGTTATCGGTAATCGGTATTCGGTCACTAATTACTAATTACCGATCACCGATTACCGGCCACCGAATACCTGCATTACCGCGCCTGCGGATTCTCAACAATAGGAATATATCCAATTAACAAATCAGCCTGCGGTTGGAACGACCTGTAGTAAACGAACACTTCATACTGATTCTCGGTCTCAAAATGCGTTCCTTCAAAATAATAAGAAGGTAAGGTGTTTGACTTCACCACATACTGGTAATCATACCAACCTTGTTTTAAGAAAACTGTTCCGTTGTATTCTTTCTTAATGGCATCATAGGTCATTTTATACTCATTCGACAAGGTCCAATTTGTAAATGCCCCACTCAAATAGACATCTCCATTAATTGGCTCTGGGGAAAGTAAGGAGAAATGAACATCAGCATAGTTTCCCGCCACGACATTTCGAGTGTCGTAATTATCCGTACTAAAATTTCCGTTCATATCATCGTAAAGGGCATAAGGCTGCCCATTGCGGGATTTATCTGGCTGGATATAGACTTGGTAGGGTTGTTGTGTTTTATCTACCCGCAAAACGTTTCGGCCTGGATAGTTCAGTGATCTCAAATCAAAAAACCTGAATTGATTAATGCCTTTGAAAATGTTCTTGACATCAAAAAACCGGTATTCAAGTTCCTGGATATTTTCTCTTACAAAACTGGGTTTGATGTTCTCCATCAGGTTATCCCAGCGTTGGTTTTGGCGAACAGTCACATTCACCGTTTCAAGCGGGTTAATGAGTGGTACTTTTTTATAGTTGATAGTGAAGTTAAGTTGCTGAATCGAACTGGCTAAAGCCCCCGGGCCCATTAAGTTTCCTTCTCGCATAAATGTAAGCCGCTGATCATAGACCATAAAGCGCCTCGTTAAAATGATATCGTTTTTGTCGCCATTGCGATAAACCAATACAACATAATTGCCCGGTAATTTTACAGCCGGTAATCGCAGCTTGTATTGTACGTATGGATGATGAGTGTCCAATGAAAATTCAAAGGTATTGATCGGAAATTCATTGTATTCGGTCATGTAATCCAGATCTGCAAGTGTCGATTTTGTCCAATCCTGATTGCAGTGGATAATTCGGGCGTAATAATTTTCGCGTTGGTCACGAAGGTCGTCAAACTGAAGGAGCAAATTAAAGGTGCCGAGCTGAACCACTGCCGGAAGGAGTTGAGCCCTCGAATCCACGCCCAAAGGGGAGAGTCTGACCGTTTTAATTTGTGGTTCGTATGATAGATCGGAAAGCTGAAGGGTTTTTCCGTTTTCGGATTGAATAGTAGAACTTTGCTGGATTGGTACGCATCCCAAAAGGGTGAAAAGGAGGAAATAAAGCTTCTTCATCATCCAAAACTATAATATTGTAAAGCACTTCCAACCTTCATTGTAAATGTTGGGTCTAAAGGAAAAATACGATCGTACAGACGAACCTATGCTCGGTGAGAATGAGCTAATAGAAGCCTGCCGCAAGGGTAACAGGGCCTCTCAAAAGGCTTTGTACGATCGTTTTTGTAAGAAAATGATGGTGGTGTGCCTCCGCTACTCGAAATCTACTCCAGAAGCGGAAGACGTATTGCAAGAGGGCTTTGTTAAGGTGTTTCAGGGTTTAGACGGTTTTAGGCAAGATGCTAAGCTGGAAACGTGGATGACGAGAATTATGGTGAACACTGCCCTCAACCACCATCGCAAAAAACTCTACCTCCATCCCATGGTAGATGTTGAGGAACTGGTGCTTCCGCAAAAAGAGGTGAGTTTATCGGGCCTCCATTTTACACAGTTACTGGAAATGGTTCAGTCGTTACCACAGGGGTGCCAGGTGATCTTTAACCTGTTTGCCATTGAAGGTTATAGCCATAAGGAGATTGCTGAAATGCTCACGATCTCCGAGGGTACATCGAAGTCGCAATACGCAAGAGCGAAAAGCTTGCTGCAGGCAAAAATATTAAGAGAATCAAATTATTATCAACGTTATGGAGAATCTAAGATTTGAAGACTCGTTTAAGGAGGCATTTAACGGAGCTGAGATTGCTCCTTCAGGTGTTGTCTGGACGAATGTGGAGTTGAGGCTGGAGAAATCCTCCGGAGGAAAATTGAAGGGACGGATTCTTTTCTTCCAATTATTGGCGGCTGCATCGATGGTCTTTGCGATGGGTGTCGGAAGTGTTTACTTTTTAAATCCTACAACTGAGCCATCTCATCCTATAGGAGTAGTGCAAGAATCACCGAAGTCAATACAGAACCAGGAACAAGTTTCTACTCAGAACTTGTCAGCAAATGGCGATCAGCTAGGGGAGGACCAAAAGAGCATTAGTAAAGTTGACACTAGCAAAAAAAATGAAAAGAGATCCGGATACAGTTTAAAATTAGCAGGTGAAAGTAGTGAAGTTAATTCGTCAGTAAACGTTGCCACTGAACCTGCACAAAAAATTTCTGACAGCGAAACCAGCTTCTTCTCTCGGGCACTACCATCGCTGGTTGAAGTTCGAAATCCGCAACTTAATGTTTCAACAAGCGAACCAGATCCTGGCATGATGCTGCTGGCAAAGCTCCACGATGAAGAGAAAAAACTTCAAAAGAATAAACCAACATTAAAAGAAAAGATATGGGCGTCACTGGGCATTGGAGCAGGAAGCTATAACCCGAATACCAGCTCTTCAATGGATCGATCGATGGCATTGAGCGGAAGTGGTTCAAGCTTTGCCGGTCAGCCGCTTGGTGAGCCGTCAGCAGGAACGAGTTATTCAGTTGGAGTAAGTGTTGCAAGCAAAATTTCCAAACGCGTTGTACTTCAGGGTGGCATTTCATACCTCACACAGAATTCAACATATACAAGTAATACAGTATCGGGTTCAGGCGCCTTTCTGAATGACTATGCCGGACTCTCGCGTGAAGATGCTGCAAAAGATCAGATCTCGACTACGACTCCTTATCAGGTAAATAACAACCTTCAGTACATGAGCATTCCGCTGCAGGCAGGTTATATCATTATTGATCGTGACTTTGGACTGCAATTGAACGCTGGTATTTCTACCGATGTATTCTTCCAAAATACACTTACACCGGAGGGCAGTGATTTGGATGAAGTCTCGCAGGGCCCTGGCGATGATTCTCCGTACCGTACGTTAAATTTCAGCGGCCTCCTGGGAACGGAATTGAGCTATAAAGTGAGCGACCACTATCGAATTGCTGTCAATCCGGGAGTTCGATATGCGCTTAATTCGATTTATAAATCGGAGTTATCGGCAGAAGTTTCTCCCATTACGTTTGACGTAGCGCTTCGATTTAGGTACATGTTCTGATTTTTTTTGGAGTTGGTTCCAACCTGGCTCAGGCGAGTAGTGTCCAATCACTATAAACCTTGACCGCGTATGAAACCATTTCTATCTAAATTCCGCGTCTATTTGTTGGTTGTATTGTTGGGTTGCGTTTTTTTATTCGAAAGCTGCCACGATCAATGCGAAGACCGTTACACCTATTCTTACTACGAACCGGTGTACACCCCACTTTCCGTTATTCGGAGCAGCATTGCTGTAGATGAGCCCAGGCAAATAACAGGAGTCGGTAAAATTTATTTCAAGGATGGCTATCTGTTTGTGAACGAACCCGGAGAAGGCATTCATGTTATTGATAATCATGATCCGGCAAATCCGTTGCGCAAGCACTTTATTACGATCCCGGGCAACTATGACATGGCGATCAGAAATAATATTCTTTATGCCGACAGTTATATCGACCTGGTAGGGCTCGATATTTCAAATCCCGATCAGGTTGTTGAGGTGAGCCGGCTTGAAAATATTTTCAGTCAGTATAACAGCATGGGATTTTATGTAGATGCCCAGCGGGGATTGGTGACAGAATGGGCCGAGAAAAAGAATGTTGAAATTGAAGAATCACCGTGTGACGCTGACATGCAACCGTGGGGAGGTTATTACTACCGCGGAGGGATTGTTATGTGGGCTGAAGGAGATATGAGCACGTTCAAGGGAGCAACGCTTTCTAATAATTCAACCGGAGTGGGCGGATCGATGGCCAAGTTTACCATCAGCGATGACCACCTGTATATGCTGGATTCGTGGATGCTTCATGCCGCTGATATATCCAACCCCGCAGAAGTGATTAAAAAATCAACAACTCAAATTTCATGGGATATCGAAACTATTTTTCCACTTGAAGATAAACTCTTTATTGGCTCACAAAGCGGGATGCACATTTTCAGTCTGGCAGATCCAGCGAATCCGAAAAAAGTAAGCACGTATGAACACGTTCGGAGCTGTGACCCGGTTGTGGTGGAAGGTGAAACTGCATACGTTACACTCCGCTCTGGAACTCAATGTCAGGGGTTCACGAATCAACTTGAAGTTATTGACGTTTCTAACTGGGAAAATCCTGCATTAATGAAAGTTTATCCAATGCATAATCCGCATGGCCTCGGCATTGATGAATCACTCTTGTTTGTGTGCGATGGTGATGCCGGGTTGAAAATTTATGACGCCACCGATAAATACAACATCGATCAGCATTTGATCAAACATTATGATAACATCCATGCTTTTGATGTGATTCCCTTTAACAATGTGCTCATGCTAATAGGTGAAGATGGAATCTATCAGTATGATTATTCTGATCCAACGAAAATTAAATTGTTAAGCAAACTCTCTATCAAAAGTGCTCAATAAGGTTATTGCATGGTTGTGTCTGGTTCCGGGCATCGCTATAGCTCAGACTGATTCGCTCCAAAAAAAGATCAAATACTACAATTCATTTGTAAGCGGTATAATGACCGGATCGAGCGAAGATGCTGATGCGAAAGAATTCTCAGTAAGTTTCACAACCGTACACGGAGTTAAATTCAGTCCGGGAATAAAGGCGGGTATCGGAGTAGGTATTGATACCTATTATGATTTGAAAGTATTTCCAATACTCCTTAGTGTTACAATTGATGAGGAGAAAAGGAAGCACGGTTTTTTTGTACAGGTTAATGGCGGTTATTCGTTCGCCCGTTACACCGAACGTGAGCAGGACTTTGAAGAAATCGATGTTCATGCACAGGGAGGATTTATGATTAACCCCATGATTGGTTATCGCATGATAATTGAGAATAAAAGAATTTATGTGCTGGCGGGGTACAAGTACCAGGTGGCTTCCCTCAATTACGATTACCCCGAATGGTGGGGTTTTGCAGAATCTTCAAAAGAATACGAACTCAATCGATTTGTTATTCAACTTGGTTTCGGATTGGAATAGTGGGTTACCTGTAAAGGAGCCTCAGGATTAAGGTATGTAAATAGTCTGGCTTATGGAACGGTTGATGAGGACGGAGCTTTTAAAAGCTTTTATCGGGTTTACAATACTTTCTTTTTTATTGGGTTTGAGTTTGTTGCTGGAGAAATTATCGGTGTAATTGTCCCACAACATGTTGAATTAAAGCTTAATCATTAACTTGATTAAGCTTTTTTTATATCAAACTGAATTCTGGCTGAATGAAAAAAATAATTCTTGTCTTCGTAAGCTCATTTCTTTTGACTGTCCAACATACGCATGCACAATCGGGTTTAATCAAAGAAAGTTTAAAAGTAAAAAGCACCGTTCTTGGGAAAGAGGTCGAGTATAGCCTCTATTTGCCGCCCGATTACGATAAAACAACCAGAAGGTATCCTGTTTTGTATCTCTTACACGGTTTTGGTGATGATGAAACCGGGTGGACGCAGTTTGGTGAGGTAAAGGCTATTGCTGATCAGCAACTTCAGAAAAACCTGATGACTGAAATGATCATCGTAACACCCGATGCGGGTACAAGTTGGTACATCAACAGCTATGATGGCAAGGTAAAGTACGAGGATTTTTTTATCAATGAATTTATACCACACATTGATGCTACATTTCGTACGCGTGCTGCAAAAAGATTTCGAGGCCTGGCAGGGCTTTCAATGGGCGGCCATGGATCGCTGATCATGGCCATGAAACACCCTGAACTCTTTTCAACAGCTGCACCGTTAAGTACGGCAATCTATACAAAGGAAGAAACACTAAGTTTACCGGAGGCAGGCTGGAATCGTTATTTCGAGTTTTGTTTTGGAACGAACATTGGAGTCAACAGAATCAACGATCATTATAACAAGAACTGGATATTATCGATCGTGGAAAATGGAAATGCGGAAGAGTTAAAGAAAGTAAAGTATTATATTGATTGTGGCGATAAAGATTCCTTCATTAAAGGTAATATGGCATTACACGCCTTGTTGATCGACAAGAAAATCCCGCATGAATTCAGAGTTCGTGAAGGTGTACATAATTGGGATTATTGGAGAACCGCGTTGCCGGAGGTCTTGAAATTTGTGTCAGCTAGTTTTCACTAATCACTTACTCCTTCACATGTCATCGCGGACAGAAAGCGAGAAGGTATGAGGGTGATCCGCGATCTTACTGTGAGTGTTATTGAGATCGGGGGTTATGCGCTAACCGACTGCTTAAGCCGTCCCCCGATGACAGAGGCTTTAGGTTAATAAGCTATCCAATTTTTTCAACAAGTTCTTCCCACTGTTTGGTAAGACCCTCAAGCGAAGAATTTACCTGGTTGAATTTTTCCTGAGCTTGTTTTAGCTTTTCAAAGTTGCCGTAAACTTCAGGCTTGGCCATTTCGTTTTCGAGCTGACCTTTTTCGGTCTCCAACTTTTCAATTTTCTCCTCTACTTGCTTTAATTCCTTTTGAAGCACTTTTAATTTCTTATCAGAGTCGTCACTTACTTTAACAGGCTGCTCTTTTTTTGGTGCAACAGGTTCAACTTTCCTGACGGGAGGTTCCGCGCCCCGATTGTTATCGGGGTCATTTTTTTTCCTCCAGTATTCGTATTCTTCAAACGTACCGGGGTATTCCTTAATCTGCTTGTTTTCGATATACCAGATTTTGTTGGCAATCTGGCTAACAAAATACCGGTTGTGCGATACCACGATAAAGCTTCCTGCATACTGTTGCAATGCCTGAATCAGAATATTTTCAGAAATAAAATCCAGGTGGTTGGTAGGTTCATCCAGCAACAGAAAGTTTGCCTCAGAAATCAGCGTCTTGGCCAATGCTACTCTTGATTTCTCACCACCCGACAATACTTTGATTTTTTTGAACTGATCTTCATCTGAAAAGAGAAAACATCCCAACACGCCTCTTAATTCCTGTTCGGTCTTACCAGAGCCTGCCTGCTTCATTTCATCCAGAATTTCATTCTCCACGTGAAGCGACTCCAATTGATGTTGCGCATAAAACGCCT
>DASTYM010000400.1:0-8831 GCA_035764995.1 Cyclobacteriaceae bacterium
AAGCAGCCTTCGTTGAATCTTTTGGAACCGGGCTCCGGTGTTACAACAGATCAACTGATTTCAGAGTATCTTCAAAGCCGCTTTAAGATTACATTGAATGGTAAAGCACAGAAGATAAAGTATCTTGGTCATGAAGTTGAAAACCCTGCTGTACTGTGTTACATACAGGTACAGAATGTGAAGAAACTTGAAACGATTGAAGTTTTAAACAGTGTGCTCACAGAATTGTATGATGATCAGTCTAACCTTGTAAATGTTACACTGGGTGAGACCGTGAGAAGTTTGCGCTTGATGAGGGACAATCCTTCCGGTAAATTGTCGTTTGTAAAGAAATAAAATACGATGAAACCTATCCTGAAACTGGCACTAACACTAATTGTTGCTTTTATCCTCTATGCCTGTGGAGAAGAATCAGAAAAAGAAGAGTGTGCATTTATTCCCGAAACATCAGGCACTTCTGTTGAGCTTGAATACAAATCCCTCTCTGATAGCCTGGTTAACCTGAAATCAAAGGCGCAACTGGTAAAACTGTTGGGGGATCACAGCATCTTACGAGATTACTTTTTCAAAAGAGAACAATATCCAAATGACTCGGTTTTTGTGAACGAACTCTATCGCAGGTATGGAAGCCCGCACATTGATACCTTATTAATGGAGACACACCGTGTGTTTGGCGATGAGAGCGAATTAAAAAATCAATTTACAGAAGCGTTTAAGAATCTCCGTTATTATTATCCTGATGCACGCATTCCGAAAATTGAAACCGTAGTCAGTGGTTTTGACAATGATATGTATGTGAGCGATTCTTTAATAATCGTAAGTCTTGATTATTTTCTTGGTCCGAAGGCAAAGTATCGGCCTAATATGTATGAGTACTTACTTCGCCAATATGGTAAAGAGAACATTGTGCCTTCGTGTTTACTGCTTTACGGAATCAATGGTAGGGTCAACCAGGTAAATCCTGAAGACAATACCATTTTGGCAGATATGATCGCGTATGGAAAATCGTTCTACTTCGCGAAGCAAATGATGCCCTGTACCCCCGACAGTGTTTTTATCTGGTACACCGCTGAAGAAATGAAAGGAGCTCGCAGCAATCAGGATTTGATCTGGGCCAGATTTATTGAGGATAAAATATTGTACGAGACCAGCCACATGGTCAAGCAGAAGTATTTGGGCGATCGTCCTCAAACAGTGGAAGTCGGAGAGAAATGCCCCGGCCGCATTGCCCAATGGGTAGGTTGGGAGATTGTGAAAAAATACATGGAAAACCACCCCGATGTTTCACTTCCAGCCCTCATGCAAACAGCAAACGCAGACAAGATTTTTAAGGAATCAAGGTATAAGCCAGAGAGGCAGTAGGCAAAAAGCAATAGGCAATTCACCGCGAAAAGATTTGCCTATTGCAAATTGCCTACTGCCTACTATTGATAGGTGTTGACTATCTTTGCCCCTCAAACCAACAACTAAGATGCGTCAACAAATTGTAGCCGGTAACTGGAAAATGAACAAAACACTTCAGGAAGCAAATACACTTGCCTCTGAAGTAATGGCTATGGTGGCCGATGAAGTAAAGGGCGATGCCAAAGTGATTTTCTGTGTGCCCTTTCCCTATTTATTACCCATTAAAAACCAGGTAGGTAAGAACTCCCGGATTTTTGTAGCCGCCCAAAATTGCAGTGAACATGAATCAGGTGCGTATACCGGTGAAGTTTCTGCAGCGATGTTAAAGTCGATGGATATCCCGTATGTGATTCTTGGCCACAGTGAACGCAGACAGTATTTTGGAGAGAATGGAAATCTTCTGGCAAAAAAAGTTGATGCAGCATTGAAGCATGGTTTGTCTCCGATTTTTTGCTGCGGTGAGCCGCTTGAAATTCGTGAGAAAGGAACACACGAACAGTTGGTGAAACAACAAGTTGAAGAAAGTCTTTTTCATTTATCAGCAGAGAGTTTGCAAAAAGTAGTGATCGCATACGAACCTGTGTGGGCAATCGGTACAGGCAAAACGGCTACCGCACAACAAGCACAAGATATGCACGCTGTTATCCGCAAGCACATTGCCCGTAAATACGGTCAGGTTGTAGCCGATAGCATCTCAATATTATATGGAGGAAGCGTGAATGCTGCCAACGCAAAGGAATTGTTTGCTAACGCTGATGTTGATGGCGGTTTAGTGGGAGGAGCTTCACTGAAATCAAGAGAGTTTACGGAAATAATTAAGTCGATTTGAAAATGAGACAATTTGAAGATTTGAAAAGCCATCTTCAAATTATCGAATTTTCAAATTTTCAAATTGAAAATTAATGTACTACACACGTCTCCAGGTAATCTGCGACTCCGAATATTCAGAAATTCTCATGGCTGAAATAGCAGAGACAGGCTTTGATACGTTCATGGAAAATGAAAAAGGCTTTGAAGCGTATGCCGAGCAAGACAAGTACGATAAGCAGAAACTCTATGAAGTAAAAGACAAATACGGTCAGTTCACGCCCGTTGTATTTTATCAGGATAAGATCGAAAAGAAAAACTGGAACGAAGAGTGGGAAAAAAATTATGAGCCCATCATCGTTGATGATAAGTGCATGATTCGTGCGGGGTTCCATCAACCTGATAAACATTATCCTTACGAAATCATCATCACACCCAAAATGTCATTTGGAACGGGTCACCATCAAACCACCTACCTGATGGTGAAAAATCAAATGGACATGGACCACAAACATAAAATGGTTATGGATGCAGGTTGTGGTACTGCCATTCTTGCTGTGATGGCTTCTAAACTTGGAGCCATGAAAGTGGAGGCATTCGATATTGACGAGTGGAGTGTGATCAACGGACAGGAAAATATCGAGGTGAATAGTTGTAATAATATCAATATACGCCAGGGAAAAATCAGCGATCTCACGTTTGACGACAACTTTGATATCATTCTGGCCAACATCAATAAAAACATTTTGCTGGTGGAGATGGCACAGTATGCTGCATATCTGAATCCGGGCGGGCATCTCTTATTGAGTGGTTTTTATGAGAAAGACATTCCCGATTTAATGGCCGAAGCTCAGCGCTATTCATTGGAATATGTTCGCTCCGATGAGCGCGAAAACTGGGCGGCTCTGCTTTTAATTAAAAAATAGTTCATCGGTATAATATCCTAACGTTCTCAGTTTTTACGTTTAATCATCACAAAGTAGCGTTTTAGCTTATTTCATCATTTTTTGCGAATTTCAAGGGTTTTTGACGCGTGAAAACGGTTTTCTACATCCTCCTGTTGCTCTTCGCAACCGTGTCCATCGGCCAGGGGCAAGAAAGTGCGCCTATCGCGATAAGCTTTCCGGATAGTCTTCGGATTGTGATGGAAAATTCCCGCAACGTGGAAGCTGGTGTGGTTGGCGGAGGTTTAACGGCTGCCTGGGGCAATATTGACCTGACACTACAGGAGCGGATCAAGCAGCAAACACGCGTGATGAAGAAAAAGGGCTACAAACTTCGTCCTCATTTTGTTGAATATTTTGGCGCGATTGTCAGTGCCGTGAATATTGAAGGCATTGATGCCGCACAGCTCAGCAACTATTTAAAGGTTTGCGAGAAAGTAATTCAGAATTACCGCACCGATAAAGCACTGAATTTTTTCAAAGTCTCTCGTGATTTTTTTCAGCGACACACCTTGTTTTCCGACCATGGATATCGTTTATATGCTAAAGAGGCTGACTACACCTTTGAATACATCGAGTTTATTCCGCCTCCACCCGATACACTGGCTTCGTTAAATGAGACACCAACGGATACCGATACCTGGACTGAAGAACCTGTTGACACCACGTATCACGAACCTCCGCCCTATTGGGAGACACAAGCTCCTCAACCTTTGGTAGAAGGAGCCGCGATTCGTTTTTCACGAACCAATCTGAATTTTGTAACGTCTTACGATTCTGCAACGCTTAAAAATACCAAAGGAGTTTTTTCATTCGTCAGCAATTTATTTGTAGGTGAAGGAGGATCGTTCGACTGGTCTTCTGCATTGTTAAATCCTGATTCGGTGTATTGCGATTTCACGTTGTATAATTTCAATGTGAAGAAACCAGAACTGAAATCTGATCTGGTTAAACTAAACTATGTGGGAAGAACACCGGGCTTTATTCCCGGCAAATTTGAGTTTCGCTCGCAGTCACGAAAAGATTCAGTCGCGTCCAGCTATCCGCGATTTGTGTCGTACGAAAACAATCTCGCCATTAAAGGATTGGGTGGCCCCAACATGCAGTATCACGGAGGTTTTTCTTTACAGGGGCCTAAAATTTTAAGCTCTAATGTTAACGGAGATTTGTCAACGATCGAAGTAATGGACAGCGTTGGCCGAAAATTTAAAGCCCGGTCAAAAGAATTTATTTTCCAGGACTCTCTCGTTGCAGCCAATCAATCATACTTTACTATTTATCAGGAAAACGATTCAATCACACACCGATCTGTTCAGATGCGGTATGATTTTAATAAAGAAAGATTACTATTGTTGAGTGAAAAAGGCCCGATGCGTCACACGCCATACTCCGCAACTTTTTTCAGTATGGATTTTTCTGCGAGCACCATTCGCTGGGATATGAAATCCGATAGTCTGGATATCTCGTCAACACCAGGCAGTACTGTTCCCATGATTCTCGAATCGATCGACTACTACAAGCCTGAAGATGTTAAGGCGTTGGAGGGCATTCGGTTTAATTTTCATCCCCTGGCCATGGTGGCGATTTACTGTATTCAAAATAACGTTCGCGAGATTCATACCGGTGATTTGGCACAGCGTTTCGGTTACGACATCATGGAAGTACAGAAAGCAATTGAACTCCTGGCGCAGAAAGGTCTGGTGGAGTACTGGCCAAAAGGGGATATTGTAATTGTAAAAGAAAAAGCCATTACCCAATACAAAGCCCTCCAGGGTAAGGCAGATTATGATAACCTGAAAATCCAGTCTGTAACGGGTTCATACGCCATTACCGACTTAAAAAAACCACTTTACGCAAATGCTACCCTGAATTTTGCCAAACGCAACATGGTTGTTCGTGGTGTGGAAGAATTTAATGTAAGTGATTCACTGAATGTAATTATCAAACCCGACAGTGCGATCATTACTGTTCTCCAAAATCGTGATATCAAATTTGACGGAACCATTACAGCGGGAAACTTTGAAATTACCGGGAAGGATTTCACGTTGAAGTACGACAGTTTTTTTATCAGCCTGAACCACATCGACTCCATTAACTTCTATTCGATGGAGCGTAACACGCGCGGCCAAATGGTTCGCAGAAAAATCAATAACTCAATGGTGGGCGCAGATTCAACCGCAGCTGCAGAAGGAGGAATGGCGAATGCCGCGAAGACTTCAGGAACACTGTTCATCAATAAGCCTCACAATAAATCCGGGAAAGCAAAAATTCCAAACTATCCGCGATTGGATGCAGCAGCAGGAGGTGTTATTTATTTCGACAGACCAGAAGTGTTAGGAGGCGTGTACGATCGGTCTGTATTTTTTGTAGTTCCTCCCTTTAAACTTGATAGCTTGAATGATGCCGATCCAGCTTCCCTCAATTTTGACGGTACGTTTGTCTCCAGTGGCATGTTCCCAAGTTTTAAAGACAAGCTGCACACGATGCCAGATAAATCATTGGGCTTCGAGCACCCGACACCACCGGGAGGTTATCAACTTTACAAAAGCGAAGCTAAATTAGATGGAGTAATTACGCTTGATAACCGCGGGTTGCGTTCTCCAGGTAAAGTTGAATACCTGGCAGCTACAGTTAAGTCGAACGACTTCGTTTTTTATCCGGACTCTGTAATCGCGAAAGGATCCCGCGCCAGCATTGCAGAAAAACAATTTGGATCGGTTGTGTTCCCACAGGCATCCTTACCCAATTATCAAATGAAATGGTTCCCGAAGCAAGATCAAATGAAATTCAGGAACACAACCTTGCCTTTCAATTTTTATGATTCAACTGCACAATTAACGGGTACCATCACAGTTTCTAAAAAGGGAGTTTCAGGAATTGGTAAACTCGAAACACGTGGCTCCGAGTTGCGTTCACGCGAAATGAATTTCACTGCAAAAGATTTTGGCGCACGACACTCCAAGTTTAGTGCGAAGTCGGCTGACCCCAGTAAACCGCTGATTGAAGGAACAGATGTTCGTGTGAAATTCAATCTCGAACAAAACTATGCTGATATCAGCCCGGAGATTGAAGGAGAAGCTGCGATCAACTTTCCGTTTGCGCAGTTTAAAACCTCCATTCCAAACGCGCGGTGGGATTTGACCGAACAAAAAATCACGATGACGAAAAATCCGGATGTGCCAATTGAAAACTCTTATTTCTATACCACCCGAAAAGACCTTGACTCGCTGAATTTCAATGCCGAAAAAGCGGTTTATGATCTGAAAACCCAGGAAATGAAGGTGAGCGGTATTCCGTACATCATTGTAGCAGATGCGAAGATCACACCTGAAAATAATGAAGTGTTGATTTTAGAAAATGCCAAAATTGGTACACTGAAAAACACAACAATCATTTTGGATACACTCAACGGTTATCACAGGTTAACAGAAGGTGTGGTCGATGTAATCTCGCGAAAGGAATTTTCCGGATATGCCACATACCAGTATGTGAATTTGCTGAGTGACACATTCGCCATTAAAATGACGAACTTTCACTTAGAGCCTGTAGTGCAAACTGAGACCTCGAAGCGATCACAACGAAAAAAATCCGTAGCAACAATGCAAACCGTTGGTGTTGGAAATGTGGCGGAAACAGAAAAACTTGTATTAGGTGCCGGCATGTTCTACAAAGGCGACTTGACAATGTACGCCACTAAACCAGCGCTTCAGTTAACGGGATATGTAAAACTTGACATCAAGAAAATTAAAAACTACAACACCTGGATCCGTTATACACAAACCGGTGACGAACCTGAAGTGTTGATTGATTTTGATCATGCCGTTAACGAGGAAGGAAAGAAAGTCGATGCAGGGCTTCACTTCTCATCCCTGGAAAGTGATTTATACATTTCGTTCCTCAATGATAAAAATGAGGGAGATGATGATTTCTTCATTCCAAGTGGCACGCTCTATTATGATACGCTTTCAAATGAGTATAAAATAGAGGACCGCGAAAAGTCAGCGGGTAATAAACTTTCCGGAAAAGTGTTCGCGTACAATGATGAAACTTCGGCTGTGCGTTTTGAAGGTCCCGTGAATTTATTTACAGGTACCAAAGATTTCAGCGTGACCTCAACAGCGCTTGGACAAGGCAATATGGAGACCAATGAAATCAAAATGAATTCGCTGGTAATGGTTAATACTACTGTTGCGCCAGATGCATTTGTGTTGATGGCACGTGATCTGTTAACGGTCATCCAAAATGAAGGTGCAGAAGAAGGATTGGGCGATCGAACTGAACTGCTCTACAAAATCGCAGACATTGTTGGCGAGCGTGCAGCGAAGGATTACGAGACAAGAAGCCAGCAGAGTTATGTTTCATTAGCTACGTTGGCAGAAACTGCCAAACCGTTAACATTCGCCAATGTTAACCTGAAGTGGTCACCGAAGCTGAAAGCGTTTTACAGTGAAGGATCGTTAGGATTATCAAATATTGCGAAGAATGATGTCAACGGAGCGTTTGAAGGCTTCATGGAGATCAAGAAAAACCCGGAAGATGGCAGCCAGGTATTTAATGTCTTTTTTAAAGCATCACCAGAATCATGGTATTATTTTGGATTCGAAGACAATCGCATGCTCATCTATTCATCCAACAGTGCTTTCAATTCTATTATTTCCAAGAAGACCAATTCTGGAAAAGCGAAAGTTGGAGAGATGGTTTTCATTCCGGGAAGCGAAGAAGAAACACTCGCCTTTATTAACCGTTTCCGCAAAGAATATTACGAAATCGAAGTTCCCTACGATCTAAGTAGTGGAACAGCCGGAAAGAAAAAGGAAGAAAAGAAGAAAGAAGAGAAGGATGACGGGTTTTAGTTCAGAGGCACTAGGTTTTGAAATTAGCTTCGCCTGATCTTTGTTGCGTTGAGCATAAGCCTCATAAATCCTTTAATCCTGAAAATCCCAATCAAGACTATTTTATTAATTTGCACCTCCTCAATAGTTAATCATTATGGTAAAAGAGTATATCGAATCAAATAAGCAACGCTTCCTGGACGAGTTGTTTGAATTGTTGCGCATCCCATCAGTTAGTGCTGATAGCACCAAAAAAAGTGATGTGCGCAAAGCAGCAGAGTTTATCAAAAATAAATTGATAGATGCCGGTGTTGATAAAGCAGAGTTGTGCGAAACGCCCGGCTATCCCATCGTATATGCTGAAAAAATAATCAACTCTTCCCTGCCAACGGTGTTGGTGTATGGACACTACGATGTTCAGCCACCCGATCCGCTTGATCTATGGCACTCACCTCCGTTTGAACCTGTTGTGAAAGACGGGAAAATTTATGCGCGCGGCTCGTGCGATGACAAAGGGCAAGTGTACATGCACATCAAAGCATTTGAAGCGATGACCAAACTGAAGTCGCTCAACTGCAACATCAAGTTTATGATTGAGGGCGAAGAAGAAGTTGGCTCAGAGCACCTCGGAACATTTGTAACCTCAAACAAAGAGAAACTGAAAGCCGATGTGATTCTGATTTCTGACACTGCCATTATTTCCCTCGATTGCCCATCAATTACCGTTGGTTTGCGCGGACTAAGTTATATGGAAGTTGAAGTGACCGGACCGAATCGTGATTTGCATTCGGGTGTGTATGGTGGTGCGGTAGCAAATCCGATTAACATCCTGAGCAAAATGATT
>DASTYM010000401.1:0-3646 GCA_035764995.1 Cyclobacteriaceae bacterium
AGAATCATCATCTGAAAGCTGAATATCAACAAACGCCAATTCGGGCTCTCGATTATTCTTCAGCCACTCCAGCGATTCTTTTACACTTCCCAGTTGAGCAATAACCTGAATGCTCGGATTCAACGCCTGAAGCATGGCCACCAGTTTGGCCCGGGCAGGAAGTTCATCCTCTATTATAATGACATTCATAATTCAGGAATTAATAGGTATTAACGGGAGCCTAACTACAAATTTCTCTTCTTCCAGGCCAGAAATGATTCCTTTACCGGTCATTAATTTAAACCGTTCGTCCAGATTTTTTAGACCAATTCGGGAAGAGTGCGCAGGGGTTTTTCGTTCGCGGATAGAGTTGCTGATTACCAATTGGCTATCGCGAACATCCACATCAATGTACATCGGAGTTTTTTCACTGATCTCATTGTGCTTCACTGCATTTTCAAAGGCAACAAATACAGAGGTTGGAGGGATTAAATATTGTTTTCCTTCTATTCCGTTAAAGCTTTTTTTGATAATGAGTGCCTTGCCAAACCGTAAGTGGAGAAGGTCGGTGTATTTGTGGGTGAAGTCCAATTCATCATCGAGCAGAACAAAAGTCTGGTCCTTTTGGCTGAGGATGTAACGATATACCTCCGCGAGGTTTTCGGTGAACTCAAGCGCATTGCGTGTGTCAACCTTGATTAAGTGCGTAAGCGTGTTGAGTGAATTGAACATGAAATGGGGATCGATCTGATTTTTGAGGGCAGCCAGTTCGGCTTCAGCTTTAGCCCGTTGCAATTCAGCATTCCTTACCTGTTCATTTTGCTGTTCCTTCACCATAAAGACTGTTTCGTAAACATGTGTAACAAACAGAACACAAATCACATTCATTAGTGCCACAATCAGAATAACATTCCATTTCACTTCATTGAATCCGGCAAAATTGTACCAGAGACACAGCCATGCGATGGTAAGGGGTGTTGTATAAAAAATGTTGTTCATGAAAAGCAACACGAGCTTCTCAATCGGTTTGTCAAACCAGGTGAAACGCTTGCGAGTCCGGAAAAGCAGATACCGGTTTCCTTGCCAGATCAGAAATGCGAGTCCGATAAAGTAAACAAAACCAACCCAATACAGCGGATCACGGAAAGTAAGTTTTCCGAACAATCCTGTCAGCAGCGGAATGGCAATCCCAAAAAAGGGAATACCTATCAAGCGCATCGTATTGTCATTGAGCTTGACGTCCTGTTGATTCGGATTTATTTCCGTTTGAGCCACAATTTTGGGTGCTTCAGTTTAAGCGTTGTGTTTTGTAAAGTTAAAGGTTGCAAATTGATTTCATTATTAGACGGCAAAAATGAAACTAATCACCTTTCTACTATTTATGAATCTTATCAGCAACCAGGAAGCTTTAACGGACTTTAAGTTTAAGCGAATTCAGCGATCGGCCACCTTTACCATTCATGGCAAAGTTGAAAATGTGTTTCCGTTGTTTGGCCCCATTCGTGAAAAAGATTGGGCCGAAGGATGGAACCCGGAAATTTTATATAAGTCTGGAAATGTACTGGTGGAGGAACACATGATATTTCAAACAAATGCCCCCAATGGAAAGGAAAAATTTACATGGGTGATCACGCAATTTCAACCTGAGAAATATTTGATTGAATATACGGTCTCTACGCGCGAGCGCATTTGGTTTATCCGGGTGACTTGTCAGGGTCAAAAAGAAACAACAGGTGTGACGGTGTCTTACACTTACATTGGTCTTACGCCTGAGGGCCATCAAAAAAATGAAGAAGCCTTGAAACAGATGTTTGTGCATGATCTGAAGGACTGGCAGGAGGCTATAAATTACTATCTTCAGACAGGAAAGTGTCTGACAACTAAAACGCACAACTAAAACTAACCTAAACTCATACTATGGATTTAAATTATCTCGCTATTATTCTGGCTGCTCTGTCAACGTTTTTACTGGGCGGCCTCTGGTATTCACCAGCTGTTTTTGGAAAAGCCTGGATGAAAGAAAACGGCTTTACCGAAGAAAGCATGAAAGGCGCGAACATGTTTAAAATTTTCGGTCTCGCTTTTGTCCTGGCACTTGTTTCATCCATCAACCTGGCTATGTTCATGGGGCCTGAGAAGGATGTGACTATGGGAGCTGCCTATGGTTTTGCTGCCGGCTTTGGCTGGGTGGCTACGTTTGTGGGTATGCATTATCTGTTCGAGCGGAAATCATTTAAGTTGTTCCTGATCAACGCTGGCTATAGCATCGTGGCACTCACGGTGATGGGTGTAATTATTGTGGCCATGAATTGACACGTAGTTGTTTTTGAGGAAGTTAAAAAATGATTGCACTTTCTCTATCTTTGGTTCATGGGTCAAACCGTGAACCAATCTTACATTTCTGAATTTGGTGAAGTATTGCTCTTCCTCATTGGTGGAATTGTCTTTTTGATTATTTCATTGTTTGTCGCTCGACTCATTCGCCCGAATCGCCCCAATCCACAGAAACTTGCAACCTATGAAAGCGGTGAAGAGCCCATCAGTACCGCGTGGACTCAATTTAATATCCGGTTTTACATCGTAGCCCTCATCTTCATTTTGTTTGAAGTTGAACTGATCTTCCTTTTCCCCTGGGCAACTGTTTATTCCAGAAAAGAGCTCATCGATGAAACCAATGGCTTGTGGGGATGGTTCTCCTTTACAGAGATGGTGATTTTTATTTTGGTACTGGCGCTTGGATTGGCGTATGCATGGGTAAATGGTCTACTGGATTGGGTGAAGCCGGAACAAAAGCCTTCAGATTTTAAATCCATTGTGCCGAAGAAATTGTATGATGAAATAAATGATCGGTACGGTAAATTGTGATTTGTAATTTGTGATTTGTTAATTATTAAAGATGGGATTACTCGATCATCGATTTGAACAGGGAGGAATAATCATCACAAAAGCAGATGACCTGCTCAATTGGGCACGACTGTCTTCCATGTGGCCAATGACTTTTGGGCTGGCCTGTTGTGCAATTGAGTTCATGAGTACAGGCACAACTGTGTATGATATGGATCGATTTGGTATGGCACCTCGTTCATCTCCCCGTCAGGCCGATGTTATGATCGTGGCAGGTACCGTAACATTTAAAATGGCCGACCGCATCAAGCGTCTCTATGAACAAATGGCAGAACCCCGGTATGTGATTTCGATGGGCTCTTGCTCAAACTGTGGTGGCCCTTACTGGCAACACGGATATCATGTGGTAAAAGGAGTTGATAGAATTATTCCTGTAGATGTTTACGTGCCAGGCTGCCCACCAAGACCAGAAGCTCTCATTGGAGGTTTTCTAAAACTACAGGAGAAAATCAGAAATGAATCATTGATGGCACCTAAGGCCATTGAAAAACTTCTCAAAAAAGAAAAACAGCATGCTTGATTTTCAACAACTCGTTGAGATTGTAAAGAAAGTGACGACCGAAATTGGTTTGGATGAAAAAGCCACGCCCAAAGCAATCATGGTTCCTGCTTCATCGATAAAGAAAGTTTGTCAAGAGCTGTATCAAAATTCTTCCACATATTTCGACATGCTTTCCTGTTTAACGGGAATTGATAATGGCAAAGATGCAAACACCATGGAAGTAGTTTATAATTTATACTCTATTCCATTCAATCATCACTT
>DASTYM010000402.1:0-4675 GCA_035764995.1 Cyclobacteriaceae bacterium
ACTTCTCATGTCTGTAGTTTTAATGACATGCATGGCTTGTTTATCGACTTCATTCTTTGAACGAGCACGCGGACTTACTTTCTATGTTTCATTTGTCTCCCTCTTTATGTTTACTAAAAATCACGAAGAATATGAAAGCAAGGCCTGAGCTTTTGGTGGAGATTAAGTCTAACCAGGCGGAGACCGGTGTTATTCGCACCCTTCTTTACTTTGATATTTTTCATTACCCATTAACCCTGGAGGAGATCATTAAATTTCATCCGCAAAAAAACACTCGGGAGAACATCGTCAATGCAATTTCTCTCTTAAGAAATAAACTGGTTGTTTTTAAGCTTGACAACTTTTATTCGCTTCACCCGAATCCAGCAAACGCACAAAGACGAAAGGCCGGAAACGAGCTTGCTAAAAAAAGATTACAGACAGCCCGAAAATTCTCCTGGCTGATTTCGAAGTTTCCGTTTGTCAGAGCCATTATGCTTTCTGGTTCTTTATCGAAGGATTATATGGAAGCCAGTAGTGATATCGATTATTTTATTATTACAGAACCCGGCAGACTCTGGATTACCCGTGGTCTCTTGGGCCTTTTCAAAAGATTATTTCTCTTGAATTCTCATAAATTCTTCTGCACCAATTACCTGATCGACAGTCAATCGCTGGAAATTGAAGAAAAAAATATTTACACAGCAATGGAAACCACTACGCTTATTCCGGTTTATGGAAAAGCATTGTATGAAAAATTTGTCATCAAAAATCAATGGACCAGGAATCATTTGCCCAACATGGACACGCATCGAAATGCTTTCATTGCAGAGAAAATCAGTTTTTTAAAAAATATAGTTGAAAAGATGCTCTCGGGGTCAGCCGGAGAAAAAATAGATCTTTTCTTTATGAACCTTGCTGTCAACCGTTGGAAAAAACAATTCGGGGATTCCTTCTCCTCGAAAGATTTTGAGCTGGCCTTTAAATCGAAGCGAAGTGTTTCCAAAAACCACCCTCGGTTTTTCCAAAAACAAATTTTGAATAACTACCAGGAAAAAATTGAACAGTTTGAGCTTTTGAACAATATAAAACTTTCGGCATGAGCAAGGCGCTGTTCACACATTCGTATTTTTATCCGCTTGACTATAAGCAATGGCAATTTAAACAGCCTTATCCGCCTTTGATGACTTTACAGGCTGCAGCGATCGCACGTGAAAAAGGTTTTGATGTTTCGCTCTTTGATTCCAATCTCAGGAAAGATCCCCGTGAGATTATTACTACACTCGAAAAACAAAAACCAGCGTACTTCATCCTGATTGATGACGGGTTCAACTACCTGACCAAAATGTGCCTTTCCGTAATGAGAGAAGCTGCCTTTTGCATGATACAGGAAGCGAAAAAAAGGGGATGTGTCGTTATCGTGAATAGCAGTGATTCAACAGATCATGCCGATCAGTACTTAAAACAGGGAGCGGATTATATTATTCGCGGAGAGATGGATGAAACACTTTCTGAACTTCTAGCCTTACTGGAGTCAAGCAAATCTGTCAAATACCTGGAAGGGATCTCATACAGAAAAGAAGAAGTCACCGTAACAACACCTTCGCGGGCTGTACTTCGTGACTTAAATAATCTTCCACGCCCGGCATGGGACTTAGTCGATATGGAGTCATACCGCTCAATCTGGTTGAAATATCATGGTTATTTTTCACTCAACATTGCCACAACGCGTGGCTGTCCATTTAAATGCAACTGGTGTGCTAAACCGATTTATGGAAATCGTTACCACTCCCGCTCCCCGGAGCATGTTGTAAATGAGATTGAATACTTATTGAAAACATTTCAACCTGATCATTTCTGGATGTGCGATGATATTTTCGGATTGAAGCCAGGATGGATACAAGAGTTCAATAAACTCGTCAAACAACGAAATCTTAAGTTCGCCTACAAGATTCAATCGAGGGTTGATTTACTGCTCGAAGAAAACACCATTGAAGCACTTGCGGAAAGTGGCGCTCAAACTGTTTGGGTTGGTGCAGAATCAGGATCACAAAAAATCCTGGATGCCATGGATAAGGGCACAACTGTAGACCAAATAGCGCAGGCTACCCGGTTACTCAGGCAACACGGACTGAAGGTTGGTCATTTTCTTCAGTTCGGTTACGTGAACGAAACAAAAGAAGATATTCACGCAACGCTGAATATGGTGCTGGATCTTGTTCCCGATGAGATTGGAATTTCAGTTTCGTATCCGCTGCCGGGAACAAAATTTCATGAAAATGTGAAAGCGGGTTTAAAAGAAAAACAAAACTGGACAGATTCAGACGACTTAGCTCTGATGTTCATCAGTACATATCCTCCCGCCTATTACAAAATCCTGCATCGGTATGTTCACAACCGTTACAGAATGCAGCGCGGGGTCAACCAACTGAAAAAATCATTCGTATTTACAAAAACAGGACTTCGAAATATTGCTTCGATGATTTATAATACACCGCTGTCGTGGATACATGCTTATCAACTCAATAAACTCGGCCAGATTTGATACACACGGAAAAATTGAGTTACGAAATTATTAACCGGGCTTTCAGCAAACAGGCCGTGCACTACGATGCTGATGACGCGGCTAATCCAATTTTAACGTCCTGGCGACAGCAAGTTTACTCCCACGTCAACAAGTTTTTAAGTCCTTCGAGTTTTATTCTGGAGCTAAATGCAGGAACCGGAATTGATGCAGTTCATTTTGCCAAACAAGGTCATCGGGTTCATGCCATTGATATTGCTCAGGGCATGCTGGCACAACTTCAAAAAAAATCAGCGGGACTTTCACTCACATGTGAGAGGCTATCCTTTGAAGAACTCCATTTTCTTTCGGTCGACTCAGTTGATTATGTCTTCTCCAACTTTGGCGGATTGAATTGCACCGATGATTTATCGAAAGTCGCACGTTACCTGCCCTTCATCGTTAAGCGGGGAGGTTACGTAACATTTGTGATCATGCCACCAGTCAGTCTGTGGGAATGGCTTTGGCTTTTTAAGGGCCATGGTAAAAAAGCTTTCAGGCGATTAAATAAGGATGGCGTCATGGCTCATTTGGAGGGAGAATATTTTCAGACGTATTATCATGCAGTGAATGATATCAAAAAAGGAGTTGGTGACAGGTTCAAATTGATTGCATGCGAAGGGTTAGGTATTTTCTCACCTCCTCCGTCAAAACCGGATTTTGTTTCTAAACATCCGATGATGTATAAGATTTTGACTGCGCTGGATAAAAGCTTGCGAAATTTATTTCCCTTTAACCGGTGGGCCGACCACACGATTGTTACCTTTCAATACCTCGGATGAACGAAATCAATCTTCCTGAAACATTTTATTTCGTTGAAGGCGTTTATTTTCAACATGGTCTTGATAAAAAAGAAGCGTTCGAAAAAAAATACCTCTCCATTCGGGAAAAAGAAAATCGAATTTATTCGGATGATCAGGTAAGTAAGCTGCCTGAGATCAGTTCAACCCATCCACATTTTTTAGAATGGCAAATGCGTAAAGAATCTATGTATCGATTGTTGTATTATCTGAAATCAAAAAAAATCAAGCGGATTCTCGACATTGGCTGTGGCAATGGTTGGCTATCCAGCCACCTGGCAAAAACAAAAGCGGAAGTTTTTGCGCTTGACATAAATGAGATCGAACTAAAACAAGGTTCCAGGGTTTTCAAAGAGATGAACAACCTGACCTTCCTGTATGCCGATGTTTTAAGTAACCCTTTTAAAAACGAGAACTTGTTTGACCTTATTGTGGTGTCGAGCGCCATTCAATATTTTCCGGATGTGAGAAGTTTATTATCCAGCCTTCAATTGCTTCTTTCTGATCAGGGTGAGATTCATATTTTGGATAGTCCGGTTTATCAAAGCAAAACCGAGGCTGTACGCGCTAAAAAAAGATCAGAAGAATATTTCAATTCAATGGGTCATGCATGGATGAATTACTATTACTTTCATCATACAATAGATCAATTTCGCCTTTTCAATTTTAAAATATTGTACGATCCAGCCTCATTTTTTAGCAGGTTAAAAAACAGGTTCGTTAAGGCATCACCATTTCCCTGGATTGTAATCCCAAAATCCGGTCACCCATGAATTCTTTCTCCCATTTCATTCATAAAGCAGTAATCAAGGCTGGAGCTGAAGAATTTTTTGTGCGCTTTCGGAAAACAACCAACGTGATTCGGAAGTTGATTCCTGTTAAGCTCCGCAACAAAATTCCCTCTGTCGGAAGATTTATTCCGAATGCTTCCGATTACCCAGCGGGTGACAGTTATCGCCTGACGCGTGACAATACGCACTTCAACATTGATCGATCGGATTATGTTCAGTGGCGGTTATTCTATGGCGTTCGCGATAATGCATTGGCCGAGGCAAAGAAACATCTTCGTTCGGGTGGAATTGTGTTGGATATCGGAGCAAATTTTGGAGCATTTTCTCTGCGATTGGCTACCTACATAGCGGAAAATAATATTAAGGATGTTCAAATTCACGCTTTTGAACCTAATCCTTCAGTTGCCAAAAATTACAACCTCAATCTTTCGTTGAATCCGGAACTAAGTCAAATCATTCAACTTCATCCCTTTGGTTTAGGGAATGAAAAAACAGAAAAAGAATTCGCGTTCGATAATTCCAACACAGGAGCGGGAAGAGTA
>DASTYM010000403.1:0-8794 GCA_035764995.1 Cyclobacteriaceae bacterium
TTCTTTTTCTTAAAGCCCGCTCGATTTCCGTTCCTCCCATTCTTCTCCTTCGGTTGCCTCAACGGAGGTGATATTCTTGGATTACGAAAACCTTCCTGCATCGGATAAGCGTGATCTGTTACAACCGGAATAGTCTTACCAATCAGCTTCTGAATATCACTCAAATACTCCTTCTCCTCCTCATCACAAAACGAAATCGAAATCCCGCTCGCACCTGCGCGACCCGTTCTGCCAATACGGTGAACGTAGGTCTCAGGAATGTTGGGCAATTCAAAATTGATCACATGCGAAAGTTCATCAATATCAATGCCTCTTGCAGCAATATCAGTTGCAACCAATACACGTGTAGCCTGGGCTTTGAAGTTACTCAACGCACGTTGTCTGGCATTCTTTGATTTATTTCCATGAATGGCTTCTGAACGAATACCACTTTTATTAAGATCTTTTGCAACGCGATCAGCACCGTGTTTGGTTCGTGTAAACACCAAAGCAGTGGCAATCGATTTATCCTGAAGCAAATCGCGCAACAGCTTGCGTTTGTTGCCCTTGTCAATAAAATAAATTTTTTGTTGAATCGTATTTGCAGTAGAGGCAACAGGAGTTACTTCAACACGTTTTGGGTTTGTTAATATAGAATTGGCAAGCGCTGAGATTTCAGCCGGCATCGTGGCCGAGAAAAGAAGTGTTTGGCGCTTGGCCGGCACGCGAGCGATGATCTTTTTCACATCGTGAATAAAACCCATGTCGAGCATGCGGTCTGCTTCATCAAGCACCAGCATCTTCAGATGATCAAGCTTAACGTAACGCTGGTCCATCAGGTCAAGCAAGCGACCAGGAGTAGCAACTAAAATATCAACACCTGAACGCAACGCAGTTGTTTGCGCATGTTGGGATACTCCGCCAAAAATTACGGTGTGCTTCAGCCGCAGGTACTTGCCGTACGATGCAAAACTTTCTCCGATTTGAATGGCTAACTCACGGGTGGGCGTGAGTATCAGTGCCTTAATTCCTTGCGGACCTTTTACATATAGCTCATCGTTATGGAGTAATTGTAAAATAGGAATAGCAAAAGCCGCTGTTTTACCCGTTCCGGTTTGAGCACAGCCTAACAGGTCGTTCCGTTGCAATAAAATGGGAATGGCTTGTTCCTGAATCGGGGTAGGTTTAGAGTATCCTTCTGATTGTAAGGCTCTATAAATAGGCTCAATTAGAGTTAATTTCTCAAATGACATGATTGATTTTTTCTTGCACGGAAAACCGTGACGCTTTAAAAATGATTCCCTCTTGGCTCATCCCGATGGCTATCGGAGCGCAGAAACCGCTGTTTCTACGGGAATTCGGAGGACTTTGATGCAAAGATACTGAATTTTTGTTGGATGTGTTTTTTCCATCTTTTCACTAGTTAAAGGATGACTACTTATTTTTTCATCAGAAAATCCTAAATTTCAAAACCTAAAAACTAAACCATACTATATGAACTTCAACATTGCTCACGCGCAAAGCCTTTCAAGAGGAGAGTTGCTTTTGCGGAGTTTCTTTGGCCTCTTTTACATCTACCTTCCCCACGGGTTTGTTCTGTTCTTCATGGGCTTGTGGGGTGCAATACTTGGTTTTATTTCGTTCTGGATTATTCTGTTCACAGGACGTTATCCTCAAAGCTTCTTTGAGTATCAGGTAGGATTGCTCCGCTGGAGAGCGCGACTCAATGCCCGCTACTTTAACCTGACAGATGGTTATCCTGCTTTTGGTATTGACTCAAAAGATGATGCCATCACATTGGATGTTCCTTATCCTGAGAATTTAAGTCGCGGCATGTTACTCGTTAAATTTTTATTTGGATGGTTGTTTGTATTAATTCCACATGGAATTGTACTGTACCTGCTTACACTCGCAGTGATGGTTGTTTGGTTTATTGGATGGTGGATCATCCTTTTTACCGGCCAACTTCCTCAAGGCATGCACAATTTTATTGTTGGATACTTCCGTTGGGCCACCCGCGTAAACATTTACCTGGCTAACATGACTGACACTTATCCTCCATTCTCACTAGATTAATTGTATTATATTTTTATAAATGGAATTTCATCCTTTACCACAGCCCCATGAAATAGCGGAACGCGAGAAAGAAGATGCCATGGGCGCGTATTTAATGATGTTTGCAGCGGTAGCCATTGGGCTACCGTTGCCAATCATCAACCTCATTGCAGCGGTTGTTTATTATTTCGTTAACCGGAAGAAAAGTCAATTCATTCATTTTCATTGCCTGCAGGCTTTGTTGTCTAACATCCCAACAACACTCATCAACTGGGGCTTGGTCATTTGGGCGGTCCGTAATTTTATTGGACACCACGAATGGACAGAATTTTTCTGGGCGTATGCAATATTTGCCGGGGCAGCTACATTTCTTTACTTCGTTGTTGCACTCATTGCTGCATATAAAGCCCGCCAGGGTAAAATGTATTACTTTCTTCTTTTCGGAAATATTGCTTACGAAGCAGCTTATCGGGTTAGGCCGTCTGATTCACCCAATGCCGAACCGATCAATAAACCACCATTTTAATCTATATGCGGAGTAGTACGTTACGTGACCTGATCCTCCTGCTGGCCATTGGAGCAGGACTTTTTGTTGGTGGTTATTTTATTGTAAAGGAAATTGGCAAGTCAGACCTTGATTTGAGTTACGAAGTCTCTTATGAACAAGAAGAGAAACTTGGCAACATGATGAAGGATATGATTTGGGATGAGTTTGAAACCGTTAAGGATAATGCGGCAGACTCAGCGCTGAAACAAATCACGGACCGCCTGATCAAGGCACTTGACACTACACATTACCGCTACGAATTCAATATCATCAAGAAAGATCAGATCAATGCTTTCACCATTCCAGGTGGAAACATTTATGTGTTTTCAGAATTAATGAAAGTTGCCGAAACCCCTGAGGAAGTAGCAGCGGTATTGGCGCATGAAATCGGCCATGCCGAAAACAGGCACGTTGTAACCAAACTCATCCAGGAACTTTCTATCACGGCAATTGTAGGCGTGTTGTCAGGTGGGGATCCAAGTGTCCTTACCAATGTACTAACCAGTATCATTGGAAATACGTTTAGCCGCGCACAGGAAGAAGAGGCCGATAAGTTTGCGATGGAACTCCTTGAAAAGGCTAATATTTCCCCGAAAAGCCTCGCACGTTTTTTCGAACGTTTGAACGAAAAAGATCTCGATTACGATGAGAATCTCGAAATCCTGATGACCCACCCGCACAACGACAAGCGCATCGAACAAGTGCGGAGATATAAAACCAAAAATGATTTTAAGCCTGTGCCTTTCGATCTCGATTGGAAGAAGGTGCAGGACTCACTATAGTACATAGTCCTTAGTCTTGAGTAAATGCAACTCACGACTAAAGACTAACGACTAAAGACTAATTCTTCGCCAGTTCAACATTGATGTGAAGCTTCACGTCTTCACTAACAACCATTCCACCGGCTTCCGTAAGAGCATTCCAGTTTAAACCGAAATCCTTACGATTCAATTTTCCGTTGATTTCAAATCCAGCTTTGGTGTTTCCCCAGGGGTCAACCATCTTTCCACCAAAATCCACATCCAGTACAATTGCTTTCGTGGTTCCGCGAATGGTTAAGGCACCATCCAGTTTGTATTCGCTGCCTTCCACTTTCTGAAGTGAACCGGTGAAATCAATGGTTGGATATTGTTCAGCTGCAAAGAAATCGGGTGATTTCAAATGACCATCACGGTCGGCCTGATTCGTGTCAATGCTGTTCGCATCTAAACTGAAATTTACCTGTGCGCCATCAAAATCTTCAGTTTCGCTTTCAACGCTTCCGCTGAATTTTTTAAAGAAGCCGGTAACGGTAGAAATTACAAGATGCTTCACTTTGAATTGAACTTCAGTATGTGTTGGATCAATTCCCCATGTTGTTTTTGTTGCTGTGATCGTTTCCATATCTCTTTTGTTTTGTCGTTTTAATTTATTTGACGAGACAAAAGTATGGCAGCTATGACCGATAGCACTTGAACCAGTTTAAGAAACAAGGGAAAGCATCTTGAACCAGGTTAAGAAATTACCTTTCGGTCTTCCGTCTCCTGATTTTGCTTAAAAATTCGGGGGTTATTCCAAGGTAGGAAGCAATGTACTTAAGAGGAACATATTGCTCGAGCGAGGGATATTTTTGACGGAAATATTCGTAGCGATCTTCTGCTGTATCGGAGAAATTTTGAATGATACGATCCTGATGTGTAATCAAAGAATTTTGAAAAAGTATTCTGAAATACCGTTCAAACTTGGGATAACGATCCACCAGTTGATCCATGTCCGTTTTAGGAAGGTAAAAAACCGTGCTCTCGGCTAATGCCCGGGTAGAATAAACTGCCGGTTGTTGCCTGGTAAAGCTATGCAGGTCTCCCGTCCACCAGCCGGTTGTAGCAAACTGAATGACGTGATCAACACCTTTTTTGTCGGTATAGTACGACATCAGGCAACCCGATTCTACGTAAATAAAGTTTTGGGTGGTGATGCCAACCTTCTCTAAATAATCGCCCTGCTTAACTTTAGCCGGAATCAGCAACGATGAAAAGTGCAGACTTTCCCGCTCATCCAATGAAATATGCTTGTTGATCTGGGCTAGTATAGTAGAGGTGTTCATAAGATACCCGAAATGCTTTTACCTTTGTGTATGGATTTGAAGCAGTTCAACGAAGATGCGAAAAAGAAATCAGCCGAGAACAAGAAATTCCTGCTGAATTTGAAAAAGAAGGATCCCCGAAAAGTTGATGATCAATTCCACACCCTGCACGAAGAAGTTTTCCAGGAAATCGACTGCCTCACCTGTGCCAATTGCTGCAAAACCACAAGCCCCATTTTTTACCAGACCGACATAGAGCGAGTAGCCAAATCGCTCCGAATGAAACCGGGGGATTTTATTGAAAAATACTTGCGAGTAGACGAAGACAAAGACTATGTGTTAAAATCATCTCCTTGCCCATTTTTAGATTCTGATAATTATTGCAAAGTCTATAACGACCGACCCAAAGCCTGCCGCGAATATCCTCATACCGATCGAAAGAAAATGGTTCAGATCATGGAGCTAACCCATAAGAACACGCTGGTGTGTCCTGCGGTGTTGGCGATTGTGGAGAGACTAAAAAAAGTTAATGGTTAATAGTTAATCGTAACCCCGACAACTATTAACCATTAACGAATAACGATTAACGAATTAAGCAACCTGAGCAGCAAGTTTCTGATTCAAAACAGACTTAGGCACTGCGCCCACTTGCTTGTCAACAATTTGTCCGCCTTTGAAAACTAAAAGAGTAGGGATACTCCGCACGCCAAATTTTGCTGTGGTTTGTGGGTTTTCATCTACGTTTAATTTTGCAACTACAGCTTTGCCATCATAATCTCCTGCCAGTTCTTCTACAACAGGTCCGATCATTTTGCAAGGGCCACACCATTCAGCCCAAAAATCAACAAGAACAGGTTTTCCAGAGTTGATGACTTCGTCAAAATTGGAGTCGGTAAGAATTAATGTTTTTCCCATGATTCGATTAAAGTTATATGATTCTATTATGTTTCTGCTTCTTCTAACACAAAGGTAGAAGAAATTGTTCCAATTCCGGTCTCTTCTACAACCTGTTGTTTTTGTTGATCCTCGGCTAACCACCGAACGCTTTGGGATTCGGTAATAACTCCGATTTCAGCCAGCTTCCTTAAATCCTGAAAACAATCGTTAACAGGCTTTACACGGTAATTCCTCGATAAGGATTCTACCTGGATCGGCTCAAACTCATCTTTAATATGAACCTGCAAGGAGGCATTGCCAGGATACTTTTTACAGATTTTCTCAATCGAGTCTATTAATTGAGTAGAGATTGCCTGAACAGGAACACGAAGCGCAACCCCCATCAATCGTTTTTGTGCGATATCATTCAGTAAATCTATGTTTCTGACTTTAAACTCAAGGTTCATTGCGCCCCAATTACTTCGAAGCACATTGCCCTCTACAAAAAGGAACCAACCTACGTTCATAAAGTTTCTGAACTTCAGGTAGCTCTCACCAAACATAGTAAAGCAATCCTTTCCACTATTACCGCTGAAATCTTCCAGAATAAATTTTCCAAACGGTTTACCAGTCTTTGTTGTCCGGTGTTCGACTGCAGAAACAATTCCTCCTACGCGGATATCCTTTCCTTCCAGCGGAGTTAAATCATTCAATACCGCGCAGCCTGAATTACAAAACGTCTCTAATTCAAATTGGAAATTATTGAGCGGATGGCCTGAGATATAAATACCCACCACTTCTTTTTCCAACCCTAACTTTTCAAGCTCGGTGTAAGGCTCAACAGGTTCGATTCGTGGTTTCGGCATAGCAATTCCGGAAGAACCACCGAATAAACTCGATTGAGCGCTTTGTTCATCCTGTTGCGTCTTGGCAGCGTACTTAATCGCTTTCTCGATCAAACTCGTATCACCATCTTTTGCAAAAACATATTGTCTGCGGTGAATTCCTGTGAAGCAGTCGAAAGCTCCGGAGAGTGCTAAACATTCAAATGTCTTTTTATTAACAGAGCGTTGATTCAGTCGTTTTGCGAAATCAAAGAGATCTTCAAATGGACCATTAGTGTTTCGCTCCAGAATGATTGCTTCCACTGCTGCATCACCTGCGCCTTTAATTGCGCCTAGACCAAAACGAATTTCTCCATCCTTATTGACAGCAAAGTAAACTCCGGATTCGTTTACGTGCGGCCCAAGTACTTTAATTCCTAAACTGCGACACTCTTCAATAAAGTAGGTAACGCTATCAAGGTTGCTTTGTGAGTGTGTGAGAACTGCTGCCATGTATTCGGCAGGGAAATTGGCTTTCAAGTAAGCGGTGTGATAAGCAACCAGTGAATAACAAGTCGAGTGCGATTTATTGAACGCATATTGCGCGAAGGCTTCCCAGTCGCGCCAGATTTTTTCACAGATTTCTTTTGAGTGCCCATTCTTCTCACAACCCTCGATAAACTTGTCTTTCATTTTATCGAGCACCGACTTCTGCTTCTTACCCATCGCCTTACGAAGCACATCGGCATCACCTTTACTGAAGCCCGCGAGCTTTTGAGAAAGAAGCATTACCTGTTCCTGGTACACGGTAATTCCATACGTCTCGGACAAGTTCTCTTCCATTTCCGGCAAGTCATACTTCAAGATCGCACGACCATGTTTCCGGTTGATGAACTCAGGAATATATTCCATCGGGCCCGGACGGTACAACGCGTTCATTGCAATCAAATCTTCAAACTTATCGGGCTTGAGTTGGCGTAAGTATTTTTGCATACCCACACTTTCAAACTGAAACGTCCCTGTCGTTTCGCCTCGTTGGAAAAGTTGGTAAGTTTTGGCGTCATCTAACGGCACATTCTCAATGTCAATATCAATGCCTTTACTCAGCTTGATGTTTTTTAAAGCCGTCTTGATGATGGTAAGTGTCGTCAAGCCCAGGAAGTCCATCTTCAACAGTCCGGCACTTTCAACTACACTGTTGTCGAACTGCGTTACCAGCATGTCTGAATCTTTCGCGGTAGAGACCGGAACAAATTTTGTGAGGTCATCAGGTGTAATAATCACACCGCAGGCGTGCGTACCCGTGTTACGAACAGAACCTTCAAGAATTACTGCTTGCTTGAGAACATCTGCAACTTTATCGGTTCCTTTTCTAAAGTTGGCGAGTTCTTTTACTTCTTCGAAAGCCTTTTCGAGGGTAGTACCTGGTCTTTCAGGAACCATCTTCGCCAGACTGTTTGCTTCCGTTAAAGGCAATTGCATCACGCGGGCACAATCCCGAATCGATGATTTAGCCGCCATGGTACCGTAGGTGATAATCTGAGCGACCTGATTTTTTCCGTACTTACCAATTACATAGTCCAATACTTTATCGCGCCCTTCATCATCAAAGTCAATATCAATATCGGGAAGTGAAACACGGTCGGGATTCAGGAAACGCTCGAAGAGCAAATCATATTGAATAGGATCAACATTTGTAATACCAATGCAGTATGCTACAGCTGATCCCGCAGCCGAACCACGACCCGGTCCAACAGAAACTCCCATCTCACGAGCCTTGGAAGTAAAATCCTGAACAATGAGGAAGTATCCTGGGTATCCCGTCTTCTTAATTGTCTCTAATTCGAAATCAATTCGCTCTCGAAGGGAATTTGAAATCTCTCCATATTTTTTCTTCGCACCTTCGTAAGTCAGGTGCTTTAGATATTCATCCTCAGAGTTAAATCCCTTCGGAATATCGAACTTAGGGAGCAGTACGTTGCGCTCAAGATTATAGCTTTCTATTTTATTGACGATCTCCTCGATCGTTTCAATAGCTTCCGGCATGTCGCGGAAGATGGATTTCATTTCCTCCTGTGACTTGAAATAGAATTCATTGTTTGGAAGCCCGTATCGTTTACCCCGACCTTCACCAATAGGTGTGGATTGAAACTCAACCTCTTTAATACACAACAATACATCGTGGGCGTTAGCTTCCTCCTTTTCGAGATAGTAAACCTCGTTGGCAGCGAAGTATTTTACTTTATATTTTTCTGCAAAGCGTAACAATACTTCGTTTACGTGATCTTCTTCGGGGATGCCATGTCGGTTGATCTCTACGTAAAAGTCGTCACCAAATTCTTTGTGCCACCACTGAAACGCATCTTCAGCCTGGCGTTCTCCAACGTGAAGAATGAGGTAAGGAATTTCGCTTGTTAGGTTTCCGGTTGTGGCGATCAGATCAGTTTTATA
>DASTYM010000404.1:0-6696 GCA_035764995.1 Cyclobacteriaceae bacterium
AGGAAGAAGTAGTTTTTTCTGGCCTCCAACTCACCCCATTCAAATTTCTACTAAACTGATAATTTATATCACCCCTCTCTTCCTGGAAGAAAAGGGTAGCACAAATTTGAGGTTCAAAAAAGAGTTGACGGGGTGAGTTGGAGAACCCATCTCAGACATTTTTCCAGCTCCGGTGCCTGAAATAAAAATAAATCATCGAGCCAATAATAAGTATACTTCCGGCAAGTGACATTACATAGCCAGCCTCAATAAAGAAATCTTTCCAGCTCAGTGACGCCTGTCCGAATTCTTTATATATCATCACGCCAATGCTACCCAGGTACCCAAAGGCATCGGCCAGGTAAATTAAAAAGCCAACGGTACTAACGTATTTGAATGTTGCAATCAGTCTGTCGAACAAAATACTGTTAAACGGAACATAGCCCAGGTACAAACCCAATCCCAGCATAATCATCCAAATAGGCGCACTGATCAGCTCGCGATCAAAGAGATAGGATGAGACGCCAACCAATACCATTCCCAGTAATATCAAAAGGTGATTGATGATCAAAGCTGCCCGGTTATTTTTGATGAACATGATACTTCCCATTATTACGAGAATTGCAATGGTAATTGGAACTTCGGTTTTGGTGAAGATTTCAGCAGAGCTACCGTAGCCTAAACTTTTCCACACATCGGCCGAAAAGTTATCGCGAAAGTCGCGGAAGGCGGTCAGCAGCATGTACGTTAGAATGAGGAGCACTAAACCGGGTGCAAACGCAAGCATGAATTTTTTTCTTTCAACCGCATTCATCGGTTGCCGCCTGGTACGCATTTCTTCATCCAGAACAGAAGGAGGTGGTAGCTTGTCAAGTAACCACAAGAACAATAGCAGCGGAAGCAGAAACAGGCAAGTAGAAACGAATGGCATCCAGTATTCTGAAGTGCCCCAGTTGACCATCACAAATTTACCAACCGACTTAGCGAAGCCCGATGAAAAGATAAAGCTCACGGACAGGCCGGCACCCAACACTTCGGTGACTCTGCGGCCCTCTAAATAACCGAACACTAATCCCCAACCCATGCCTAATGGCAATCCATTCGTAAAAAGAAAAAAGATGTTGTATGGTGCAGGCGTAACGGCAAAGAATAGCCAGGAAATTCCCGCTACACTAATCATTATCAATATTCCGCGAGCTCGTTTGGCCGCAGGTAATTCCGAAATAACTTTTATACCAATAAACTTGGCAAGGCCGTATCCAATAACCTGTGCAATGATCAGCCAAACCTTATAACTCACACCCAGGTACGAAAGTTCTTCAAAGGTGCCTACGGTAAATGTTTTTCTGAATGCGAAGATACAGGTGTACAAACAAAACGCCACCAATGTAGCGTATACCGAAAACCAAAACTTGTTTGACTGACTAAGTTTTTGTGTGATTGGATGCTGAAACGAATTGGCCATCATAGCAAGGTAATGAGATTTTCGAAGCAAACAATTACTTAATACACAAGTCAAACCTTAAACCTGATGTAATCATTCACTAATGATCAGCTAATAAATATGCACTTTATTTGTATCATGAATAAAAAATAAATTCATCCGTGAAGCGGATCAGCTTCACACTGGGCCTCTTACTCTTTTCAATCCTCGCGGTTTCACAGGGATTGAAAACCAAAAATGTTATCATCGTTACACTCGATGGGGTCCGCTGGCAGGAAGTATTTGAAGGGGCCGACTCATCCATTCTCTTCAACGCTGATTATGTCCACGATCAGAAAGTCAAAAATCAGTTTTGGGATAAAACACCAGAGGAAAGACGCAACAAGCTCTTTCCTTTTTTATGGAATACGATTGGTGTGCAAGGTCAGCTTTACGGAAATAGAAATTATGAGAGTGATGTAAATTGCTCGAATCCTTATTTCTTTTCTTATCCAGGTTACAGCGAAATGCTAACTGGCATGGTGGACCTGGATGTGAATTCAAATGGTAAGATTGAGAACCCAAACTATACGGTACTCGAATTCATCAACGATCAAAAACTGTATGAAAATAAAGTAGCAGCTTTTACGACTTGGGATGTGTTTCCCTACATCCTTCGCGAAGAAGCCTCGGGCATTCCGGTGAATGCCGGAAAAGAATCAACAACCGGAATGTTATCGGAAAAAGAAGTCATGTTGAATGAATTACAGGAACTCATTCAAAACCCACATGGAAGCAGATACGATGCCTTTACATTTTACCTTGCCATGGAGTATTTGAATCGCATTCGCCCCAACGTTTTATTTATAAGTCTGGATGAAACTGATGAGTACACGCATAAAGGCAAATACGATGAATACTTAAAGTCAGCACACAAGACCGATATAATGCTTGCAAAACTCTGGGACTGGATTCAATCGCAACCTGATTACAAAGATCAAACTACCTTATTGATCACCACGGATCATGGCCGTGGTAAGCGTGCCAAGAAAGGTTGGACACACCATGGCTTGCACGTTATTGGATCAGGACAAATCTGGCTGGCAGCGATTGGTCCGGATACGCCTGATCTTGGCGAAATACGATTTCCCTACCAGGTGTATCAAAAGCAAATCGCAAAAACCATTGCAGCTTTCCTGGGACTAAATTTCGTTCAGGATAAACCCGTAGGTGAGGCCATCGATTTATTATTCATTACTCCCGAGCTGGAAGCATCCACTAAAAGCGAAGTGGTTTGGTCCGACCATTGATCGGTTGAATTTATTTTCTTCTCCCTTTCTTTTTCCAGTCGTATAGCAATAAATGATAATAAAATCAGGATCAGCACGACTATAATATAGACAACCACTAACAGCAACTGTTTAGTTTTAAGCCCGCGTCTATGCTTACGCATCAGTTCAGAATAGTCGCGATGGCGCGCAATCTGCCTGGGGTTCAATCGTTGTTTGCGCAATCTGATCTCGTTACTTCCCATCGTACTTAATGCTCATGTTAAAATTCTTCCGTAATTTGTCCAATGCCCGATAGGTTCGCATCTTGGCCCCGCTTTCGGTAATATTCAGAATGTATGCGATTTCCTTAAAGTCTTTATCTTCAAAAAACCGGAGTTGTAATACCTCCAGCATATCGGTTGGAAGCTCTTTCATGTAGTCGAGGAGTTTCTGAATAAGTTCATCGCTCCACGAATCATTGCTGATTTCAATCAACTCCTTCACCAACACTTCTTCAATGCTGAAAACTTTTTCCTTCTTTATTTTCCGATAATGCTTATTGACCTCATTACTTGCGATGCGGTAGAACCATGCCGAAATTGGCACTCCGCGAAATTCAAACTTATTAGCATTTTTTAATGCATTAAGAAAGGTCTGAGAGCACAGATCTGCAGTCAGCTCCTCATCATCTGTTTGGCGATAGATAAAATTGAATATCCTGTCATAGTACAATTCATACAACTCGCCAAACGCCTGCGGGTTTTTCCCCGATCGTTCGAGAATGGCATACTCTTTACGAATGTCATCTTCCGACTGCAATGGCTATTCTTTGAATAATAATCCGAATGTTTCTGTAAAGTCACAAGTAAAATGATACTATTTGGGGTATGGAAAGAACATCCATCTGTAATAGATTGACCCTGACCTAAAACCAAATTGTATGAAATACTACATCTTCTGCGTAGCGCTACTTTTTTCAATCGCCTTAAATGCTCAAAAAGGTAAGGCAAAGTCCAAGCCGACAATACAACAGGCTGATTCACTTTTTTTAGCGCGCGACTGGAATGCTGCAATTCCTATTTATGAGGCAGTGCTCAAAAAAGAACCCGACAATAGTCTTGCCTGGAACAGGCTCGGTTTTAGTTATCACAACCTTTCCAACTATGACAAGGCGCTGTTGAATTATTCAAAATCCCTTGAGTATAAACCCACGCCTGCAATTGAAACTATCGTTCAATCAAGAATGGCTCGTGTGTATTCCGTAAAGAGCGAAAACGATCGGGCTTTTCAGAGCCTGGATCGAGCACTTCAACTTGGATATGCTAACCTAAGTGAGCTGGATACGCAAAAGGAGTTTGATAACATTCGTTCAGATTCAAGATTCACCGAAGTTGTGAAGCGGGCAAACGTGAACGCCTATCCGTGCATGGGAAATGCTCAGGCCAGGCAATTTGATTTTTGGATTGGAGAGTGGGATGCGTTTGTACGCGGAACGAACAACCTTGCTGGTCACTCCAAAATTGAAATGGCATCAGGTGGCTGTATGATTTTGGAAAACTGGACTTCGGTTGGTGCACCGTTTAGCGGCAAGAGCATGAATTTTGTCGATCCTGTTTCAGGAAAATGGAAACAAATCTGGGTTGGCTCAGGCGCAACACCGAATGCGTCAGAATTTTTAAATGGCGAATACCGGGATGGTGCCATGCGCTTTGAATTTGAAACCAGGAATCCGCAAGGAGGAAAGCAGCTTGTACATTTTTATTTCTTCAATGAAGGACCCGACCAGGTTCGACAGTTCCACGAAGTTTCGAATGATGCCGGGAAAACGTGGACGACTACTTATGATTTTACTTATAAGAGGAAGCAGTAGGAGTCTATGCCTTCCTAAGTTTTAAAGAAATAGTATAAAATACCAGGGAGGATAGTACAATAGTACTATTGCGGATAGTATAATAGTACTATATAAACTCTTGGAATCTTTTTTTTCAACATATACTCTGGTTTGCTTAGAATTTTTCATTTATTTTAGCTCTATGTTTTGAGAATCAATCTTCTTTGATTCTAATCAGTCCCCGAAAATTCCCCATTTAATTTAAATCACGTAGTTCCCCAGAACGAGTTTAGCACGCATTAAAAAGTTTTAAATCCCCACAGAGTCTCTCCCCAGGCTCAAATCATCAAAAGATTTGACACAGGGAAAATGAAATTACTTGAAAGGAAGCCTGCTAGATTTAAAATTATCAGCGTTTGCGTATGCTTTATTGTGTCTTTGAGTTTCATCAATAGGTCTCAAGCGCAACTCTATCCGGTCCAGATAACCCCTCAACTTGTTCCGCCTTACTCAGTTTACCTCAGCGACTATGCAGCACCAGGAAGCGAGAAATTACGAGTAATTGTGTTACAGCGCGACCTTACGCAACCCTCGTATCAATTGCGACTCGTCATGAGCGTAGAACTGAATGGCAAAGTGATCATGCGCACTGCGAAAGCATTTAACCCAGCGCCACTGAATATTGATCCGGGAGTTCCAACAATTATTTCCGGTGCTGAATTAGCTCCTTATGTAGACAGCCGCAACATTGATTTTATTGGCTACAGCCGTGAGCAATATGAACGAACGCGTGCACTGCCTGAGGGTAGCTATCGAATTATTTTCACCGCCTATGATTACCGCAGACAGGACGTTCAGGTAAGTAATGAAGGCAGCAGCTTTTATTACCTGTCAAAGAATGAACCACCGCTCATTAACTTCCCGGCTTGCGGAACAAGAATCGCACGCAGAGACCCACAGCAGATTGTCTTCTCGTGGCTTCCTCGCAATACTTCATCACCAACCTCGGCAGGAGAGACTGAGTATGAATTCACATTGTATGAAACCCGTCCTGCAGGAAGAAACCCGAATGATATAATAAACACCACACAACCCATTTTTCGTACCCGCATCGATGTAACAACATTTGCATATGGACCTACAGAACCACCGTTGCTGGACAATATGAAATATGTTTGGCGGGTACAGGCGATTGATAAGAGTGGTCGGAATGCCTTCCGTAATAATGGTTATAGCGAAGTATGCACATTTACGTACGGAGGAGCTGACGCCACATTTGATATTGGTGTTGTGCAAAACCTACAGGCCATAGGTGAGACGGAACGCAGGGCAAAGATCTGGTGGGAAGCCTCCAGCTACGATGGCTATAAAGTCTATTATAAAAAGACCGGTAAATATACCGGGGCTTTAGCCTATTTAGGAGAATACGAATGGTTTTGGAAAAATGTGACAAGCAATGAACTGATCCTTTTCGGTTTGGAACCCGACACCGAATACGAAACAAGAGTACAGACGAAGAAGAGTGGAGTGTTTGGTCCTTACAGCGAGATTGTAAAATTCAGAACACAACAAAAGCAGGTTATCGAGTGCGGAAAAGAAACCGTGCCAGCCAAAGCAGACGAAAGCAAACCGCTTCAGGTAGCTCAACAAGGCATGACAATTCTTGTTGATGACATGGAAATGACACTTGTACAGGTTAGGCCATTAGGAGGAGGATGGTTTCAGGGACTTGGTACTGTAGCCCCAAAAATTCTTGGACGAGCAAGATTTAACGTAAAGTTCGATCGACTCTACATTGACGAAAACCAGGTGGCTGGTTTTGGCCGGATTGATTTTGTCACGGAGGGTGTGGCAGATTTGGCGAAACAGCAGATAGCGAATGCCATCCTAAAAGACAAACAGGCACAGCAACAAGCCAATCGTGAACAATGGGCTGGTGTTTTGTTTCAGAAGGAAATTTTCAAGTACGATGAAATCATTATCAGTGATATCCATTTTGAAGATGGTACCATTGTAATCACGGATAGTGCTGGCAATACTTACCCGAATGAAGAAATATCACAGCTGCTTATTGAGGCTCCGGAGAAAGCCATCATAATTGAAGACAAAAGTGGTGATCAGTGGGTTGTGCAGAGAGATTCAAACGGAGAGAATAAGATTACGAAGGTGCCAGGTGGTGGGTTGGTTGTTGG
>DASTYM010000405.1:0-3151 GCA_035764995.1 Cyclobacteriaceae bacterium
GCCATTATTCAATACGCTTTCAGGTAAGCAATTGATTTTTCCGGTGGATGGATTTATGGTTTTGGTGATTCTTTCCCTCGTAAGCATTATTGGAATAATTTCTGGAAGCTACCCGGCTTTCATTTTATCGGCTTTCAAACCAATCTCTATCTTGAAAGGGGCGTTTGTTTCCGGTAATTCCCGGTTAGGACTTAGAAAAATGTTGGTTGGGGTTCAGTTAGTCCTGTCGATATTTTTAATTTCAAGTACGCTCCTGATGCGCAAGCAACTTTGGCTTTTGCAGAACAAAAATCTTGGCTTTAATAAAGAACAACTTGCTGTATTGCAATTGAACGTTCCCAGAGTTCCAGGCCAGAGTAAGTTGGCGCAGCGCATCAAAATAGGATTCGAAAAAGCAGAACAGTTTAAACCCGAGTTGGCCAAATTCCCTGGCGTTGCAGCTGTTTGCGCATCGTCACACGACTTTGGCGATGGCGGTTGGACAAACATTGGCTACACCGATGACACAGGTGTTTACAGAAGTTTCAATGCCAACGTAATTGATGATGACTACATTCCGGTGATGAAAATGGAATTGGCAGCCGGGCGGAACTTCTCCAGTGAAAACCCTTCAGACTTGAATCGCGCTGTTATTGTTAACGAAGCATTTGTGAAAGAGTACGGATGGACTGATCCAATTGGAAAGCGAATCCCTGGAAAGGGTTTTAACGAACATGAAATTGTTGGGGTGGTGAAAGATTTTAATTACACGGCATTGTATACTAAAGTTGAACCTCTCGTGATGGTGATGGATCCTGTTGTTGTACTGTCTGGTTCTGAGAATATTAATTTTGACAATTCCCCTATCACAAAGGTGTTGATACGCCTGACACCTGGAAATATGTCGGCAACCATTGACCAGGTGAAGACAGTTTGGGAAAAACTCACGGGAGGAGAGGAGTTTGCTTTTAGCTTTGTTGATGAGCGATTGGCAGCACAATATCGCAACGATCAAAATTTAGGTAAGATCATCAGTATCGCCACCATGTTAGCGATCGTCATTGGAAGTTTAGGGTTGTATGGATTAGCATCGTTGGCCATGCAAAACCGCACCAAAGAAATCAGCATTCGGAAAGTATTGGGTGCAACCGAGCAATCGTTGTTGGTGCTGCTTTCAAAGGAGTATGTTTACCTTGTAGGGGTTTCACTCATCCTTTCAGTTCCAATAACATGGTACCTGATGAATCAATGGTTGCAGACTTTTGAATACAAGGTGAACATTGGGATCGATTCATTTTTAATTGCGGGAGGTATTTCCTTGTTGATAGCGCTGTTTACGATCAGCTATCAAACGATAAAAACGGCATCATCACAACCCGCTGAAACGCTGAAATACGAATAGCTAATAAGAAAATGTCAGTACATCCTAACATCAGATTTTTCGTTCGTATATTAGTTTTACAAAATATATAGAAATGGCTAAAGAATACCTTGGAGAATTCGAAGAACTTGTACTTACCATGGTTGGGATTTTAGGGGAGGACGCATACGGTAATTCGATTGTAACAGAAATTAAAGAACGCGTTGGCCGGGATGTCAACCTCAGTGCTGTTCATATCACCCTGTATCGGCTGGAAGACAAGGGTCATTTGAAATCACACATGGGTGGAGCCAGCAAATCACGGGGTGGAAGACGCAAGCGAATTTTTAGAATAACCAATGCCGGATTGGCCATGCTTCGTGCCATGAAGGATGCGCGCGTTGATTTGTGGAAGCTGATACCGCAGTTAAAGATTGTCGGCATTTAAGGGATGAAAAACAGAGACAGGATATTAAGATTTCTTGAGTGGTTCTGCCCGCCCGGATTATACGAAGGTATTGAAGGTGATTTGCTTGAGGAATATGAAGAGGATCTGAATAACATCGGACAGAAAAAAGCAAATCGCAAGTTATTTTGGAATGTTGTCAAATTCTTTCGACCAGAAATTATTTTACGTAACCGATTTACCATTCAATTAATCAATACAATTATGATAGGAAATTACTTTAAGGTAGCCGCTCGCAATATTCAGAAGCGAAAGTTGTATTCATTCATCAATGCATTCGGATTAAGCATTGGTATTTGTTTTTGTATGCTGATTTTCCTTTTTATTCAGGATGAACGCAGTTTTGATGAATTCCATTCGAACAAGCATTTGATCTACAGAATAGAGGAGAAAAGTTATGACACCTGGCAAAAAGATACACTTAATCCATTCCGCAAATCGGCCTGGTTACAGGTTGGATTAAAGCAAGCCATGAAAGACGAGTTGCCCGAAGTAGAACTGGCAACACGCTACAGCCGGGGAGGTACGGGTATTTTTCGTTACGGTGACAAAGTATTTACAGAAAAACTCTGTTTTGTGGATGGTGATTTCTTTAAGATGTTTTCGTTCAAGTTGATTAGTGGAAATGCAGATAAACTTTTTCAAAATAAAACTGACCTTGTTCTGACTCCTGAAATTGCCGAAAAATACTTTGGTACAGATGATCCTATCGGTAAAACGGTAATTATCGACAGTGAAGGAGAAAAAACATACACCGTAGTAGGCATCATCGAAGCTCCACCTGCCAACTCAAGTTTAAGCTACCAACTTTTGATTCCGCAGGAGAACCGGAACAATTACGAACGGAATATGACCCAATGGGGTAACTTTAACACGCCAACCTTTGTGCAACTTCGCCCCAATACAAATCTTGTAACATTCAAAAAGAATATAGATGCCATGACAGAGAAGTATATGGCTGATCGCCTGGCGCGCTGGCGCAAGGAAGCAACTGTCCCCATCCCGGATGATGTGAAGATGCTGGAATATGAATTTACACAAATGCCGGAATGGCACTTGAAAAAGGAAATCAGCTGGGAGAAGGTAAGTGACCCGCAATATTCTATGATCCTCGGTGGTATCGCAATTTTAATTTTGTTAATAGCCTGCATCAATTACATCTCATTGTCACTAACAACATCGGCATCCAGAAGAACTGAAGTTGGAATCAGAAAAGCGGTGGGAGCCCAACGAAATCAATTAATTTACCAGTTTGGATTTGAATCACTCATACTGGCTTTTGTTTCCATGTTTATCGGGATCGGTTTATTGTTACTCTTCCTGCCGGCTTTCAATCAGTTTACGGG
>DASTYM010000406.1:0-2545 GCA_035764995.1 Cyclobacteriaceae bacterium
GAAGCAGGGTTATTAATTCAACATCCCGCAGAATCAATCGCTCAGTTTTAAGTTGAAAGGCGCTATTGATGTACGGATAAACGTGCAAGGGTTTTTCACGGGGAAGCATGGTTACATTGTACACCTGAATGGTCCCTGTAAATGGATTCACCGACAGGTTTTCAAATTTCAATTCATACACTTCTGATGCGATACCCGAATTGAAACTTTTCACAAGTGCATCAGAAATCAAGCGGTTAAAATTTGTGTACAGGAAAATCCCTCCGATTAAAAGGATACTGACTATCGTAATTACAATGATCCTTTTTATGGGCCAGTTTCTTTTTGGGGAATTAGATTCTTGATTCATGAAGAGGTTAGCATACTTTTCCCATAGAATATACAATCTAATTAAATAGACTGCAATTAAGTATGGGAATTATCGGATTTAATTCGGATTTTATATCTAATCTGAATAGTTCTTCCGACTCCTTTGTTATGAAAAGCATTTTTATCTTATGTCTGGCACTATGCTCACTAGTTGTTTTTAGCCAGCCTACTCCGACAACCAATAAACATTTTTCAATCGGAAGTTATGGCCGGGCAGGTATCGCTCATGGTGATGGTGCGCAGTATCCCCGGTCCTTAAACCTGAATGGTATGGGCTCCATTGGAGGCCGTATGGAAGAGGCTGACTATTTTGAATTGGCTACTGCCTTACACTTTACGCCAGCCCGCAACTCCGATACAACAAGCATAACCATTCAATCAAGATTATCTCTTTACACAACCCAGGGGCAAATTATCGGCAATGTTACCAGCCAATCATATGGTGGCATAACAGCTTCCTTGCCGGAACTTTTCGCAGAGGCTAGGCACATTATGGGAAGTCCATGGAGTGTTTGGGTTGGTGCCCGTTTTTTTCGTGGTGATGATATTCACATCGCTGATCATTTTTATTTTGATGATCATAGTTCGCAGGGGTTTGGCGTGCAGTACAAAGGTACCCAGTTTTCAATCATGTTTCCGACAGCCGTGGATACCGCCTCATCACTCCCTCCCTATTTTTATCTAAACATTGTAAACGGAACGCCTGTACTCGGGTTGAGAAACCGGGCCATGTATATCATTGAACATACTATCCCTTTGAAGACCGGCTCTGTCAAATTGCTCGGTGAATACCATCGTCTGGCAACAGGAACCCTGGAAGATACCACTACCAGTTCAAACTACCCTTCCGACTACGGCTATGTGTTGGGATTGAAATACAAAAGGAATTTTATTACCACGAAGCCTGGTTCATTCTATGATTTTAGTATTCGCTATGGAGCGGGCATTGCCAATGGAGGTGATGGTGGTGGAAGCCGGACATTTTTAACCTATGGCGGACCCAATCTTGAAACGCAAAATTTCAGAAACGCATGGTCAATTGCACTAACCGAAAACTTTGTATGGAATGTTAACAATAATTATTCGTTGCAGGCATATGGCGTTTTTACAAAAAGTCAGGGAGCAAGCGATAGCCTGAATATGACGCCCGATTATAACGGCAAACTTTTGTTCAACAGAAAAACTGATTTTGCTGTTGGCATCAGGGGAACCTGGTTCGCCAAAGATTGGCTGCATATTTTACATGAGGTGAATTTCGCCTCGCGAAAGGATGGTTCGCAAGACCCAGCTCAAATGTTTAAATTAAGTGTGGCTCCAACAATTGTTCCCAACGGGCAGCGTGATGTGTGGAGCCGCCCGCATTTCAGGTTGGTGTACAGCGTTGCTCGCTACAACAAGTTTGCTGCTGATAACTTGTATTCGCCCTACCTGGCTCAAACCGGAAGTAAGCGTTGGGGCCATTACATTGGGGTGAAAACAGAATGGTGGTTGTGGTAAACAAAATGGGTTGACTTTTTAAAAGCCAACCCATTCCCGCTGATTATTAATTATTTTTTACCGAACACGTATCGCAAGTTAACCCCAAATCCATCGGCCCGGAAGTCCGTGTCTTCAACGATGTAAAAAACCGGTCTCCAGTCTGCGCTCAACGAGAGCGGCACACCATTAAACTTGTACGACAAACCAACCTCACCGCTTACTCCCAAAAAAAATGGATCATCAAGAAACATCGAGGCTCCTGCACCCACATACCAGTTGAATGCTTCACCGCTTAGCGGTCTGAATAAAAAGTCCCACAATGCTTCAACGCCAACACCATCACCAAAGGAAACATCGGCATGAATGCGGCTGAATTTACCGGTACTGAATAACGCGTCTACAGCAACATCGTTACCAACTACATCGCCAAAACGAATACCAAGTTCCTGACTCTTGGCAACGGTACAGACTGAAACAAAAGCAAAAATTACAAGAAGCTTTTTCATACGAGGGGGGTTAATGAATATACATTTTAAGTTAAAAAAATTACGAGAGTAAACCTTAAGAATCGTGCAGTATTTGATAGCCGGTTTCAGCGTTCTATCCCTTTTGTTTGTTTACTGGCGGGCTAACGCTTCCATTATAGATTGATTTGCAGTCGTTTCCAACAATTGCATTCACAAAATTAATAACAGAC
>DASTYM010000407.1:0-13091 GCA_035764995.1 Cyclobacteriaceae bacterium
GGTAAACAAACAAGAGCACAAAAAAACAAACTACGCAATACAGGAAGTGAATTAAATTATCATTCCCTTTAAACGTTGCTTCAATAATTGCAATAGTAAAGATCACAATTGCCGGTGCTATCAAAATTTTGTAAGGATTGAAATGGAAGTTGAATCGATCTTTGGAGAGAACGAAGAGCAGCAAAACCTCAACAACAATACTGGCCGCAGTCGAAATGATAACTCCATTAATTCCGTATTCTTTTACTAACAACACCATTCCCCCGATTTTTATTATGGAGATTATCGAGTATATAACCGGCAACGGTTTGGTATACTTCAAAAGTGAATAAGGCAAGCTAAAGTACAATCTGACTGATCGTGCTATAAACAAGATCGCGATGTACGGTATTACACTCGAAGAAAGCTGATAAGCCGGACGATTTAAATACGAGCTGATCCAATCAATTGCGATAGGCACAATCCACACAGCGGCACAAACTACCATCATCATCACGGCAACAAATCCATTATAATATCGGTTGATTTCTAGTGAAGTACCTTTTGGCTCTTGCGCATGAATCAACCTAATTACTTTCGGAACAATGGCGCTATGAAGTCCATTCATCACTAATTCAATTCCCACGAGACATTTGATGGCGAAGTCATAAATACCCACTGAAGCCAGCGTAAGATAGCCAACCATCAGAATCCTATCGAAGTAATTAATTACCCATTGAAGGATTTGATAGACGAATGTGTAAAAATTGAAGTTGAAGGATGTTCCTAATAATTTCAGATCGAAGTGAATCCCAAATTCACGAAAAATTCTTAGCAAGACCCATATTGATGCAAACCCAAGCGCGAGCAACCGTCCCCCTAGCGGCCCTAAAAGAGTTTGTGGGAAAAATTTTAAGCCACTGATCGTAAAAATGACAATAGCTGTAAATAAGAAAAAGTTCGACCACAAGAAGGTCTCAGGTTTTTCGCGACTCTGCAGCAGATTGCTATGGACCTTAAACAAGGCTTGTAAAATTCCTCCTCCAAGTGCGAGCCATCCATTGGGGAAAAAATCAAATGTTTTATTCTTGAAGATCGCTGATAATACACTGCTACCGGTTGGGAGTATGATCATGGCAAGTGCTACTCCAATCAAAAGCATAAGCACAAACGCTGAGCTTACAAATGCCGAAAGTTTGGGTTTGTCATTCTTAAACTCATGATAATGTACATACAGGGACGTATCGAAACTGTAGGTAACGACCAATTGTACCAGCAATGAAAAAGCGAGGTAAACTGATAAGGCGCCAAAGTCCGAGGTGGACAGGCTAAGCATGTAAAAGGGCAGCAGTAATATAGCACTCGCCATGGGCAGGGCACCTGCTATGGTGTAGACGAGTGAACTCTTAATGAAATTTCTGCTTATCAAAATCGGCCAAAAATAGATTGTTTATTTGAATTCAGAAAATTACGACATCGACAACTATATTGCGCCTTATTTGAAGAATGAAACACCTTCTGGTTATCACTTTTACCAGCCTCAAGACAGACGCACGCGTGAGGCGGCATGTCAATCTGTTAAAAGAAAAGTATCAGCTTACCGTTGCCTGTTTTGATGCTGAACGATCCCCTCAATACATAGCTCTGCCATTAAAGCAGAAAGAGCTTACGCTTATAGACAAAGTTACTACCGGTTTATTATTAGCAATGCGATGGTTCAGCCAGGCGTATAAGCACCTCCACCCTTTTGAACACCTGGTGAGCGATGTTTCTCAATCAAAATTTGATCTGATTTTAGCAAACGACATTGAGTCGCTGCCCCTTGCTTTTAAAATTTCAAAGCAGCAAAAATGCCCCGTTGTTTTTGACGCCCACGAATATGCTCCGCGTCATTTCGAAGACAAGTTTGTATGGCGATTGCTCTTTCAGCCTTTAAACATCTATCTCTGCAAAAAGTATATTCATCAGACGGCCGGGATGATCACGATTGGAAGCGGGTTGGCTAAAGAATATGAGAAAAACTTTCAGGTTAAGCCAGTAGTGATCACGAACGCAAATCATTTTCATAAGCTTAATCCCTCACCCTTAAAAAATTCAGCGATACGAATGGTGCATCATGGTATTGCCACACCATCGCGTAAGCTCGAGTTAATGATTGAGATGATGGACTACCTCGATGATCGGTTTACGCTCGATATGTATTTGCTGCCGCTCGGATTTTCTTCAAGCAAAACGAAAAATTATCCGGAGACCTTAAAGGAATTAGCAGCACGAAATTCACGCGTTCGAATCCTTCCGCCTATTAAGGGTGATGAAATTGTGTCAAAAATAAACGAATACGACATTGGCGTATTTCTTATTCCTCCAGTCAACTTTAACTATCAAAACACGCTTCCCAACAAATTATTTGATTTCATTCAAGCCCGCTTAGCGATAGCCATTGGCCCCACACCTGAAATGGCTGAAATTGTAAACAACTACGAAATGGGCGTTGTGTCTGAAGATTTTACTCCAAAAAGTCTTGCTGAAAAGTTAATTGCAATCACACCTGAGCAGCTTCAGGCATACAAACAAAATTCAATTGCTGCGGCAGAAAAATTAAATGCCGAAGAGAACCAGAAGATATTAATTGATTTGATAGAGAAGGTTCTTCAACAGAAACAACCTTAATTTTTTTGTTCAGGAGTATAAAGTAATTGATTCCGTGAAAAATCGTACAGGGTCAATCTGCGAAGTCCGTAATATGAACTCCAGAAAGAACGCAACGCGCCAACATAACTGCGCTTGGCAGCATCTTTCTCGTTAAGAGCAATATTCAAGTTTGTAATGTCAATCTTGCCAATCAGGTAACGGTTCTGCGAAACTAAATAACGCTCTTGTGCCACCTCATCAGATTTTTTAGTGATTTCGATCTGGCTCAGGAGAACTTCAAACTGAGCCACATTTGTAACAATCTCCTGCTCAAAAATTATTTCGTCCTGGGCAATCACATAGTCATTTAGCTTTTGATTGGCCAATGCAGTACGCATACGAGCCCGGTTTCTTCCCCAGTCAAGCACGGGGATATTGAATCCAACATTTATGCGTTGCTGAGAAAGCGGATCGGTATAGATCGCATCCAATTCATCACCGCTATTATTTAATCCGTACGATGCGGACAGATTTATCTGGAAGCGTTGACCTCTTGCTTCAGCCACTTCCCGATCTGCTTCAATTTTTCTCCGCTCAAATGCTATGAAATCAGCACGATTGTCCTTTGCCCGTTGAAGAGCTTCATCAACCGTTACATTTAATGTTGGAATTTCTTCAGGCAATACAAGCTCAAATTCATCATCGTTCTTCAAACCAATGTAAGAGCGTAAATCAAGTTTCGAATTCTGCAGATTAATGCGTGCTGATGTCACGTCCTGACGTGAACGGAGCAACTGAAGCTCGGCCTGTAACAACTTATCTTTTGGTGTAGTCCCAATATTGTAACGGCCTTGCTCAATCTTATAGATCGTATCGTTGTTTGCCAAATTGAACTGCGCTATCTGCAAATTGATTTGTGCATCCAGCACGGTGAAGAACCTGTCAACCGCCTGTTGAGAAATAAATTCCATTTCTTCCACATAGCTTCTCTTGGATTCTTCAAAGCGCAACGGTTCTGTCATTTTGTTCCAGCGCAATTCATTGAAATTTAAAATGGGTTGATCCAATCTAACGTTTACAATGGTTCCGTTCCACGTGCTATAATCATAATAAAAGTCATTGATTTTGTTGAGGTTTGTATTAACGGACAATGTACCTCCTGTGAAAAAAATCGGTTGTTGAAGTCCCAGATTCACAATTGCATCGGTACGCTCACGCGATTGGAATTCTACTTTCCCGTCATCGGTAACATTCTGAAAATAATCCTGGTTGTAATTTGGTAAATTACCGCTCAGCCTGAGTTGCGGATTGTAATCCGACTTATAAAACTTATACTGCCAGTAACGGTTTTCCTTTCGGGTTTCGGCCTGTTTTGAAAATGGTGATTGTGATTTCGCCATCTGCAAAACATCCTCCATCGTGTACCTGGTTTGAGCATAGTTATTCACCACTACCATTGCCAACATAACAGTAGTAACAATACGGGTCAGTTTATTCATAACGCAATGAGGTAATAGGGTCCTGGTTTGCAGCCTTTCTGGCGGGCGCGATTCCAAAAATAAGGCCAACGGAGGCAGCCACACCAAACGATAAAAGAATGGATGCAAACGTGATAATGGTTGGAATATTTGCAACAGACGAAACCAGGAAAGCGAGTGTAACTCCTAAGATGACACCAATAATCCCACCGGTAACGCTAATCATCATAGCCTCAAACAAAAACTGCTGGATGATGTCTGACTTTTTTGCACCAATCGACAGGCGTAATCCGATTTCCTTAATCCGCTCCAGCACTGAAGCCAACATAATATTCATGATTCCGATACCGCCAACCAATAATGAGATTCCGGCAATGGCACCCAATACATAATTAAAAATATCGTTGGTGCGCTGTTGTTGCTTGAGAAGCAGCTCAGGAATTTCAATTTCATAATCCACGACATCATAATGCTTGCGCTTGAGCAATCGGGATAAAATATCTGCTGACGAAGTTAGTAATGCTGTGTTATCAACCTGAATAACCAGTCTATCAAGTTGGTGATAGTTTACTGCTGGAGCTTTCCCCTCACTATTGGTGCCAAAAGCATTATTCAAATTTTGTTGACGCGTGGCTTTCTGAATGGCAGTTGTTGTTACCAGGTCGCGGTTCTTATAACGGATTATTACAGTTTGTAGTGGCGTGTATACATCCATATTAAAATCACGAATACCCAACTTGGAAATACTCGATTTCGATACAAAACGTTCTTTCATTACGCCCACGATCGTTAACCAGTGAATCCCCACTTTCAGTGTTTTACCAATTGGGTTTTCAGTTGGAAAGAATTTACTCTTGATCGCTGATCCAATAATACAAACCGGTGAACCAGTTCGTAATTGCTCTTCATTAAAGCTCGTACCTTCCGCTAATTCAAAATTGAAAATCTGAAAATACACAGGTTCCACTCCTACCAGCTTGGCCGATCTTCGGATTCCGTTTTTAATCAGGTTGGTTTCAAGAATAATCTCGGGACTGAGTCGTGCATTAATGGGAAGTGTTTTTTCTATGCTCTTAACATCGCGTAATGTCAAACCGGGTGAGAATTTTTTCTTCTCACGTTTACCAGGGCCCTCTTCAATTGTCTCTTCTTCTTGTTCAACGATTGGTTTTACAACGATGTTGTTAACACCCACCAGCTTGATTTGATTCAAAATTTCTTGTTGCGCACCGTTACCAATTGCCAGCATGGCAATAACGGCAGCCACACCGAAAATAATACCAAGGCCGGTCAACAGCGAGCGTATCTTATTCGCCACCACCGCACTGATAGCAATATAAAGGTTGGCTAATAAACGTTCCTTTTCCATGATGTAAGGGAAGGTAAGCGAATGTGTTAGGACTAATTAATTCTTGATTGATACAGGTGCAACTACAACCTTATCATCGACTTCGCCAGCCTTTTCAGGTTCATCTTCCTTCTTGCGCTTTCCATTTAATTGAGGAAGCAGCTTTACATCCGTATCCTCCATCCCTGGAGGAACCGACAAATAAATACGGTCACCAAGATTTAAACCAAGCAGAATGACTGCTTCGTTACTGTTGGTTTCACCCACAGAAACTTCCTGCTTCACGGTGTTCATTCCTTCCTTTTTATAAACGTAGATAATCGTATCTGCCAAACTATGAAGTCCTTCAAGCGGCACAAAGGTTACAGAGTCAAGCACCTTGGCAACCACCTTATTACTGGTTGTCATCGCAGGGCGCAATGTTGGATCGGTTCCATCAATTTCAATATCAACCAGGAAAACTTTAGCATCGCTGTTCGGACGTTGCTCACCCACGTTCGCCACGCGAATCACTTTTCCGGAAAGTTGTTTGTCTGGATAGGCATCTAAGCCAATCTCAACTTGCTGGCCGGCTTTTACTTTGCGAACATCTACTTCGTTCACATAGGTCTTCGACAACATCTTGGTCAGATCTGGAAGTGTGGCTACAGTTGGCTCCCACATATTTACCTGTGACCCTGCCTTGATCGGTGTGCCATCCCAATTTTTGTGATAGATCACCATGCCTGGTTCAGGCGCTGTAACATTAAATAATTCAGAAATGCTGGTCATGCGCGTAAATTCATTTTCGACCTTACGAAGCTCAGCACCTACTTCGCGCATCTTCTCAATATTCTGACGTTTCTTGATTTTATAATTTTCAAGCGCTTGTTCATAAGCACGTTTTGATTTATCAACATCGATTTCAGCTTGTTTGATGGTAGCAGGTGGCTCAAATTTGGATTGCTCCAGTTTTATCCTGTTTTCTTCAACGTTATACTTAAGATTGATTAATTGGTCGCGAGACTCACGCATTTGCAGCGTTGTATCAAGTTGCACTTGCACATACTTGGATTGTGCTTTATCAAGTTCGATCTGCTTTTCATTGTAACGTCCCTGGAATTCGGAACGATCGAGCGTAGCTACCCAATCCCCTTTCTTTACTACCGTTCCCTCATCTACAATATTCTGAATAGTAACATTCCAGATTCGGAAATCACGCAAAGTAGATGGCCCCAGGATTTTCACTGAGTTTTTTGCTTCCAGCTCACCAGTTGTCTCAATTTCTACACGGAAAGTACCACGTTGCACGTCAGCAAATATTTCTGCTGCCTCAGTTTTACTGGTCCCTTTCACAAATAGAAACACAATAAGCACTACTACGAGGAGGCCACCGCCAATGATGAGGTTTCTTTTAGTCATGGGTTTTGGTTTATATAAAGGTGTACTCAAAATACACCATTAGGTTACAAGATTGTAGCGAACAGGCTAAAAAACGTTATCAATGGTATAATTTCCATGGCAATTTACAAGTGCGTAGTCCTATTGTACTACGCCCTTTTTAACCGCCACCTTACTCAACGCACTGCTCTTATCCAATTTACCCGTGTTATAATCTTTCAATACTGAGTTCGGAACCGATACTTCCAAATCAGCAGGGATCCCACATCCTTTGCATTTTGTTAAAATAACGTTGAACACCAGCTGTTCATTGTCTTTCAGGCTTCTTACTGTGCGGCCGTATTCAAGAATATTTTCTTTTAATTCACTCTCAAACGTTGGGTAAAGCTCTTTAACCTTCGCATCACGGGTTGCGCGATCCACTCTGCGTAACTCAGTTGTGGGCATATTGAACAAACCACCGTCTGTTTCATTGCTTGAATATACTTGCATATAAACAACCGCCCCGAAATCTGTTAGTCTTTCATAGTAGCTATTTCCACTCAGGTAGTAGGTTGACGAAAGGTCGTTGTCATACAATCTGTTGAAAATGCTGGTTAGCAATTCCAAGTCAGGTTCTACCTTACCGGTACTTTCTGTGTTGGTTACTTTAATTTTAGAAAGAAACTGATCGCGGGTTATTTTACCTTGTCTGTATTGCGCAATGTCACCTTTCGATGCCTCAACTATTAAGATGGACCGTTTTGAATTCTCACCATAATACCAACGCTGGTTGTTATCTTTGTTTGTGATGACGACCTTCTCATCTGCCTTTAGCTGACTTAGTAAGTCACCGTAATCCGCCAGGAAATTTTTTGCTGCGACAATTATTTTGGCATTGGTTACAGCCATTACGCTATCACGGTTGTCAGCTTTTGTAACGCGCGTCCGTGTTCCGCCTGCTACTTTATACCTGGTTTGCTCTTTGCGTGGTGCAGCCATTTCCTGTGCTGCTTTCTCCTTGGCAACTGCTGCCTGCTCTTTTTCCTTTTCGGCTTTTACCTTATCTAACTCAGCCTTTGACTTTTTCTGGTCGGCCTTTACTTTTTCGTTCTCAGCCTTTTCGCGTTCCAATACCTCCAGTTCCTCACAATCGTTACAGTCATCGGTGGTCGAAAAAGAATACGAATACGCCCCGGGTGTGCCATCTAAAATCACAAAGTCACCTTTCCCATAAACCATAGGCAGCATATTTGTTGGAACTGTAAAGGTTACTCCGTAACCAGAACGGTAGCTTCCTCTTATCTCTACGGGGAAAAAATTGCGCTTATCAAATTCCTGCTTGATCAGTGTACTCAAAATATTCTCCGCTATTTCCACATCTCGATTCATCCGTGAATCATCCGCGCTTTGCGCCATTAACACCTGACTGCTGAGTACAATCGCCCCTCCTACCAAAAAGTTAATCACTCGTTTCATAATTCTATTTGTTAATAATTTTTACGTGTATTTGCTGGCGTGGCATTTGAAATAATGCTGGCCAGTATTTGTTCTGTTTCTTGTTTAAACACAGTGGCGTTCTGCTCCAATCCCGTAAGGCGCGTGTTCAACGTTTCCAAATCATTATTACGCTGTTGCTGTAAGTACTTGGAAAAATCAACCAACAGACCTTCGATGTACTTTTGCTGATCTGAAGTTGACAACTGGAAGTAATCTTTCACCAATTCCTGATTCTGATTTTGCAAGCTCGCCACAAATTGCCTGATCTCATCTTGCGATGCACGTGATGCCTGCTGAACCAGATCATTGATCTTGCTTGAATTCATCGCCAGGTTTTTGCTGATCGATGCATCAAGCTTTTTCTGTGACTCAGTTATGCTGGCCTGAACGACTTGATTGTTTTGCGCCATCGATGAATTGATCATATTCTGCACTTCTTCTGCAGTTAGTCCTTGTGCAATTGGCTGCTTTACAATTCCATCTACAGCTGGTTTGCCAAAACTCACGCTCACTTCGTTGCCTGAATAATTTACCTGAACATCCATTATTTTTCCTGCTATCATCAACAACAGTAAGGATGCAGCAATGGATGTAATAGTTTTAAAGTACGGTGCATTCCAAAGAAAACGTTGCTTGCTCTCTTCAACAACAATTGGCGGTGCAATCACTTCCTTATCACTTACGGTCGACATCATCTTGCGCAAATATTGAAGTGACTCCAACTCTTTCATCGCTGTTGGATTTTCCAGCAAATACTTCTCCACTAAAACTCTCTCTTCACCTGAAAGCTCATCGTACAGATAAGCCATCAATAAGGATTCATCTGGTTTATAGCTCATAACTTATTGTTTCTTTTGTAATGTTTTTCTTTTCTAAAATCTTTTTCAATCCGTCAAGTCCATAATACATTCTTGACTTCACCGTGTTCTCCGACACATTCAACACTTCAGCAATCTCCCTAAACTTCAAACCTTCAAACTCTTTCATAATCACCACCTCCCGTTGCTCCGCACTCAACTCCATGAGCGAACGCTGTAAAATATCAGACAACTCCATTTGCTGAAACTGCCTCTCCGGGTTATCATGGCGCACCGATGATCCCTCCCACCGTGGCGACTCTTCAGCCTCCACATTCACCACGTTCTCAAACGGTACCCAGCGGCTGTTCTTCGTCTTACGCGCTTCCTCCCGACAATAATTCACCGCTATTTTATACAGCCAGCTTTTAAAGCGTGCGATGTCCTGTAAGCCTGAAAGATTCCGGCACATCGAAATGAATGTCTTTTGCGCAGCCTCCATGGCCAGGTCATGGTCCAAAAAGAACTTATAACTGAAATTATAAATCCTCTTATACCAAAACTGCACAAGCTTACCTTGCGCATTCTTATCCCCTTGCTTAGCCCGGGTTATGAGGGTGTCGGAATGCATCATAGCGATGTCCAGTAGCGTTTCTGTCACGGTTTTTGGCTGATTTTTATAGATTCCCACAAGCTTCCTTGCCGTCTCTGGTATAAAGATGGTGGATTGGGGGAAATAGTTTTAGTACAGTGGGAAATAGTTGGCAGGGGTGAGCAGGGGGTGATCGGTAGTAGGTAGTCGGTATTCGGTATTCGGTGGTTATCATTAACAATCAATATCTGAATACCGATTACCGTTTACTGATTACCGTTTACTATCTACTGTTTATATTTGCCGCCTGAATGAAAAAAATAATCTCCTTCTTGGTGCGCTACGTGCCGCGAAAATACCTCCAGCGTGTTAGCGGTGTGGGGTTAAAAATTGTGGGACTGTTCTATCGCGGTAACAACGTAACGTGCCCTATTTGCAATTCGAGTTACCGGAAATTCCTTCCCTATGGAAGAATTAACCCGCGTGAGAACGCATTGTGCCCCAATTGCCTTTCGTTAGAACGACATAGGCTCATTTGGATGTACCTGAGCAACCAAACTGATTTTTTTAAAAGCAGTAAAGATGTACTTCACATCGCTCCGGAAGCTTGTTACATTAAACGCTTCGAGAAATTACATGGTGAAAAATATATCACAGCGGATATCGAATCACCGCTCGCAAAAGTGAAAATGGACATTCACCAAATTCCATTTGAAGAAAACAGGTTTGATGTTGTGCTGTGCAATCATGTGTTGGAACATGTGCGCGATGATATCCAGGCGATGAAAGAAATTTACCGCGTCCTTAAACCAGGTGGATTTGCGATTATGCAAATTCCATTCTACAATCCCGTACCGGATATTACGTTTGAAGATCCATCCATTACTGACAAGCGTGAACGCGAAAAAATATTCGGACAAGATGATCATGTGCGTAAATATGGAAAGGATTACCCGCAGCGAATTGAACGCAGCGGACTTCGTGTTTCAGAAGAAGGTTTTGTGAACAACATGCCGGATGAAACACGCAAAAAGTTTGGCCTGGCCAAAGGAGAAATAATTTACAGAGGAATTAAATAAATCGAATGTCAGATTTTGCGGTCATCTTTGATATGGATGGTGTGATAGTAGACACCAATCCCCATCATAAAATAGCGATTCAACAATTTTGTGCCAGCCACGGAATTCAGCTGAATGAATTAACCTTTCAACACAAAATTTACGGAAGAACCAACCGCGACTGGATCATCAATGTGTTTGGCGAAATAACAGATGAGCAACGCGATACTTATGCGTATGAAAAAGAAGCGCTCTTCCGAAAAATGTACACTCCCGTGCCTGTTACAGGACTAATCGATTTCCTTGACATGTTGGTCGCCAATAAAATTCCACGCGCAATAGCTACATCGGCCCCACCTGAGAACGTTGAATTCATTGTGAATAAAATCGGAATCCGTAAATACTTTGATATCATTCTGGATGAACGGAACGTGACAAACGGCAAACCGAATCCGGAAATCTATTTGAAGACGGCTAAAGCATTGGGACTTCCAAACAGCCAATGTATTGTCATTGAAGATTCCCTTTCAGGGATTACAGCGGCTAGAAAAGCAGGATCAAAAGTTATCGGGATAACAACTACACACACTCCGGCTGAGATGGCTGAAACAAATCTGGTGATCAATGATTTTCGCGATTTAACCCTACCAGTGCTCACTGGGTTGATTTGATTTCTGATTGCCCCACGCTACCCCTAAAGTGAGAACCGCCAGCGCACTCGAGTTGATTGTCTCTAGGCGCGATGGACCCTTTTAGGGAATAAAAGGGTGAGCGCGGGAAAAAAACCACGAACCACTCCTCAAAAAAAATGTCCCGCAAGGCAGGACATTTTTAATGATGATGTTTCAGTAAGCACCCTGACCGAAGCGCCAGGATTATCCAATCTTATCCAACACATCCATTACTTCACGAACTGCTTTTCTGCTGGACTCCAACAAGTCCTTCTCATCTTTATTAAGATCAAGTTCGATAATCTTTTCAATACCGTTCTTTCCTAAAACAACCGGTACGCCCAGGTAGCAATTATTAATTCCGTATTCACCTTCGAGCTTCACGCAAACAGGGAAAACTCTGCGTTGGTCTTTCACAATCGCTTCTACCATTTGCGCTGCAGCTGAACCCGGTGCATACCAAGCTGAAGTTCCCATCAGCTTCACAAGTTCACCTCCCCCTACTTTGGTTCTTTCCAAAATAGCAGTGAGCTTATCCTTATCGATCAGTTCAGTTACCGGAATACCCGCAACGGTAGTGTAGCGAGGAAGTGGCACCATCGTATCGCCATGACCTCCAAGCAACATCGCCTGAATATCTTTTGGTGAAACATTTAATGCTTCAGCCAGGAAGGCACGGTAACGGGCGGTATCCAAAATACCAGCCATACCCATCAAACGTGTACGAGGGAACTTCGAAGTGATGTGCGCCTGGTAGGTCATCACATCCAACGGGTTCGATACTACAATGATGATTGAGTTTGGTGAGTGCTTAACAATATTTTCAGTCACTGACTTAACAATACCGGCATTGGTATTAATCAAGTCATCACGGCTCATGCCCGGTTTGCGAGGCAAGCCTGAAGTAATAACCACAACATCAGATCCAGCCGACTTGGAATAATCATTTGTTGAACCAATCGTGCGGGAGTCGTATAAATCGATAGGAGCCTTTTGCCAGATATCGAGGGCTTTGCCTTCCGACAATCCTTCTTTGATATCGACTAATACAATTTCATTTGCCACCTCGCGGTACGCGAGTACATCGGCACAGGTAGCACCTACATTACCGGCACCAACTACAGTAATTTTCATAGAGGTATAGATTTAGTTTTTAAAGGTTGAATTCTGGAATAAGGCGCCAAGTTATAAATCAACCCTTCAAACAAAAAGAATATTAAGTAAAATATAGATTGATGTTGAAAGAAAGGGCCGATCGGGTTTGTGGTGTGATTTTAAACCGATTATCAATACGATAACCCACCACCCATGCAATTTCTCCTCCCGATTCCAGTACGGTGACTGAATCCTTATCGGTTAGCGCAACCTTATTATCGATCAGAAAATCGCTGAGTTTTCTTTTATGATCCATCCCCAACGGGTAAAAGAAATCACCGGGTTTCCATTTCCTCCATCGAAGCGGAAATTTCAATTTATCTGCATCCAGTTTAGCGATGAGAGAGTCTTTCGAAATTTCAAGCGAGTTCGCTTTTTCAATCTCCATTTCCAACGATCCTAAAATGACTTCTCTTTGATCGGCATTGATTATGACTTCGTCCCAAAATCTTTCATGAGGCGAAAGAATCAGATGCTCCCGATCAATTACCAGCTGATGGGATGGGCTCAGAAACCTCTTCCC
>DASTYM010000408.1:0-6386 GCA_035764995.1 Cyclobacteriaceae bacterium
TGACTCTGATTATGGAATGTACGACTCAACGGAAGATCCCATACCAGAGAGCATTCATATTCATCGAGGCGAGATCAAGATTACGAATCCGGGGGATGCAAAACGAAGAATAAAATTTATACAAGCAATCATAGTGAATTAAACCCCATTGGGGCACGAGTATGGCACTACCGAATAAAGAAAAATACGAACAGAAAAAAATTGACAATCTTTTGCAGTACCTGCGACTATACCATGACAAGGGTCAATCCATTGATTACGAAATTCTGGTTGATGGATTCAAGGCAGTACGCAGAACAAGTGACCCTGATATGTTTACGATGTTTGAAAACTTCGTAACCGCAGATACGCGATCAATTGAAATTCTACTTTTCACGGGCAGTAGCAATAACAACGAAAAGAGAATATTCTACTTCGGGGAAGAACAGAAGGAAGGGTTGTCAGGAGTAGATGTAAAAAACATTGTGGATGAGGAAGTACAAAGAAAACTTCGGGAGAAGGAATACGATGAGCTGAAAGGTGAGAATAAAAACCTAAAGCAACACATCGCAGACCTGGAGAGTGAAGTTGAGGAGTTAGAGAAACACAATGCCCGACTTGAAATGAAACAATCTCCTTTGAATAGTTTCTTAGGTGATGTTGGGTCAAGTCTGGTGGAGAGCTTCATCAAGCGTAATCCTAAACTCATGGCAGCCTTTCCGGGTGGTGAGGCACTCGCAGGGCTGTTGCAATCAAGCAATGAAGAAACGGGTGAAGAACCGATACCGGATTCAGAAGTCAGCTTCAAACCAAAGGTAAGTACTTCCGCCTCACCTCTCACTGAGGAAGACCAGGCTGCCATCCAGTTTGTCAATCAGCTTAAGTCACAGTTTAGCAAAGAAGAATTTGAGCGGGTGCTTCTCATTCTTCAAACCCTTGCCGATGACAAGAGTAAGATTGACCTAATCATAAATCATGTAAACATTAAACAATCATAACAATGAACAAGTACAGTTTTGAAGTGAGCATTGAGGCGCAAACGCAAGGTGAGGCAGAAGTAAAACTGTTAGCAGCATCCATCTTGATGCAGAAGTTGAAGGCACGCGAAATAGCAAAGCTTGCCGATGTGGTCAAGAACGACCCAATGAAAACATCATTGGCTAAAAAAGCCTTGGGGCTATAGAGAATTAAAGAAGGGATAAGTAAGACATGAACGCAGACGCACAGAAGGTTCAAAATTTCAAGAACATAGTGATCTATTCGACACTAGGACTTGGCACTGCTACCGGACTGTTTTTTCTGGCGCGTCACTTTTACAAGAAGACAAGAGCGAATATATCTCAAAAGCATAGCCTGGAGGTAGGCGATCCGGCAACATTTGCCAAGCAATTGAAGATGGCTTTTGATAATGACAATTATGCAGGTTGGGGAACGAATGAAAAGATGGTGATGCAGGTATTTAACGAGATACCATCCAAGAGCATGTACTCAAAAGTACAGAAGGAGTACGCCAACCTCTATGGTAAAAGTCTGAATGCAGACCTGGAAGACGAATTGAGCAGTGAAGAGTATAACGAGCTGATAAGGATTTTAAACGCGAAGAACTAATGGCGAAGAAGGCATCGAAGGGAAAGAAAAAAGCACAAGCGAAAAAGCCGAAAGCAAAAAAGACAGCAACACCAAAAAAGAGTCAAGGCAAGAAAGGTGCTGTTAAACCTGCGAAGGTATTTATCTACGCATTGGCTCTAGCTGCCCTTGGCGGTGGTGGGTATCTGGTGTATGATAGGTTCAAAAGAAAGAAGTTAGCTGAACAAAATCAGTTGCCTTCAGACAACAACGATACTATCATTATCAATAACACACTACCAGCTTCGTTTAGCACATTCACATCAAAAGTTCTGAGTTCAGCCAGTGATAGTTTCCCTTTGAAGAGAGGAAGCCGAGGTACACGAGTGACAATGCTACAACAAGCTTTGGCAAGGACTACTCCGTCCATTATGATTGATGGACAATTCGGACCACAAACAGCGGGAGCTTTAAAGACAGCGGGCTACCCTGAAATTGTAGAGGAGACACTCTTCAACAAAATCACAGGATCGGCTAAAGGTTCTGTCCAGGTAGTATTCAATCCTTCGGCATTAGCTGAGAGTCTTTACAAAGGTGCGCAAGACAAGAATCTTGCTCAAGTGATGGATATTTTAAAACAGCTAAAATCTGTAACAGAATATTCAGCGGTGAATGAGTACTACAAAAAGCAAAGCTTTATCTCAAAGACCATTGTAACTGATCTTCTGGAATATGCTTTCAAAAGCAATGAAGCTGCCAAGGTGCAGATACGAAATGAATTCCTGCGCATAGGTTTAAAAGTAAGTAGTACGGGAACGTGGAGCCTTCAAGGAATAAGGCTCTACAAAGACCTCGTTACTATCCGCGAAACAGTGGTAACGGATGCCAGGAATAACCGGATACCTGTGCGCAGGAATACAATACTCGGAGACGAAGTGGAGGTAGCAAACGGAATAACAATGTTCAAGTCAATTGACAACAGTATCCTGAAAGTGCCGACACAAGATGTTAAGTACACTTAAAAAAATCAGTATTATGAAAGTTGAAATAGTAAGAACGTATCAGCCCAAGCAAACTATCGGTGAATTTTATATTGAAGGAGTTGAGTTTTGTAAAACACTTGAACTGCAGTGGTTGGATAATACCAGAAGCAAAAGCTGCATTCCCGAAGGGACTTATAAAGTTGTCAAACGATTAGCACACGAAAAACGCAAGTACAATCATTTCCATATTACCAATGTCGCAGGGAGGTCATACATCTTAATCCATACGGGTAACTACTCCAGCCAGATTTTGGGCTGCGTTCTGGTGGGTGATAAACATATTGATATTAATAAGGATGGATTACTTGATGTGGCCAATTCTACAACTACGCTTCAGAAGTTGTACGATAAGATGCCTGCTGAATTTGAGCTTGTCATAAGGAGCAAATAAAACACCGATTAATTACTTACTATGCTATCTCGCGTCAAGGAAATTTTAAAAGAGTATGGCTTTGTTCTGTATACAAAGCCTTACCAACTCAACATTGTTGGCTTAAGAAGCAAGAGTGTTAATTCAAATGCTTTTGATGATGAGATTCATGTATTTTATGCTAAGCCGGATGGAAAATGGAATTATCACATTTTCCCTGCCACCACTGACCCAGGCACATTTTGGCTGAACAATCCTACGTACCCACAGGGACCAGCTATTCTTGCTCAAGGTCAAAATCTCGATGCTTACTCCATAGGTAGGCATCGGGGTTTATATGATGCGCTTGTACAAGTAAAGCCTGTTACTATCATTCGGGATTATGACCGCGATGCCTTCCTTGATTTTAATAACGGTACAAAGCAGACTGGAACTTTTGGTATCAATATTCATCGTGCTGAAAGTTCAGGCTCTACCAAATTCATTGATAAATATTCTGCCGGATGTCAGGTGTTCAAAGATGCAGATGACTATTACGCATTTATCCGGCTCTGTAAATATCATGCAAAGCTGTATGGAAATTCTTTCAGCTATACTCTGATTGATTTTCGATCGTTGAGGCGAATTACTCTCAAAAGAGTTATTACCGCAACGACAATCTTTGCTTCACTCGCCCTTGGCTGGATATTCAAGCCAAACATAAAAAGGTATGGAGGTTCCTAATCCACCGTTTTATTCAATAACGGATGAGTTACTTTATAACATTTATCTGAAGCTTCAGGGAGGATTGAGTCTTACTGGAAATGACATCAATACACTTGCAAAATTAAATGCATTCCTCCAGGACACTGATCTGATGAGTTCAGAGCAGGTTATCGAATCTATCTCTGCATTAAAGGGTAATGTCCCTGCGGCTGCAAACTCATTAGAAAAGCTCTATAATATTGTTCAAGGAATAACGTCCCTGAAACGCGAGGATATAGATACAATTGCAGAACTGAATGCGATATTAACCGATGCGGATCTTGTGCGGATTTCTGACCTGGCCGATACGCTTGTTGCGCTTAACTTAAAGCAGAGAACAGTGCAATTTTACTTTGCGAGCGACCATTGGAGCGACAATCAAAATCAATATCAGAATCGGGATAGGTTTGTATTACGAGGAAAGATAAACTCACTGGCAGAAGACTTTACTAATGAGCTTTCGGGGGCTTCCTATAAAGCTCGCCTGGATACCTCAAGCTCTTGGGTGAGTCACTCAAATCTTGTGTCTCTGCAAACTTGGATTAATTCAAACATTACCGGCAATGAGTATACAGGAACTAAGTATTGGATAAGGTGTTTGCCAGTATATAAATCAGGACATGATGGAGAGGCGATGAATGTTTTGACTTATCATATTGCTTAATTTTCTCTACCGATGATACCTGAACGGTCTCAATCACATTTCAACATGAAAACTACTGGAGTAATGAAGTTGAATTATACTTTTAGATTGTACTAAAACAGGGAAGCTTACACACAATAATCTCATCAGTCTCCTTTGTCCTAGCAAATTGCACACAACGCTTGGCTATGAAGCGTTACTTTTATCCTTTAAAAAATAATTAATCAAAAGTAATGCTTTATAGCCGTTGTTGTGCGTTCGGTTTTCTATTCTCCAATTATTCTAATGTCCTTTACATCAAAATACTCTTCTAACGATGCGCCAAATTCTGGGTCAATCGGATTACAGAAACCATGAACTCTGATGTATGTCCCATCAGTCACTTTTTCCTTGTCAAAGGTGGCAGTCATTTTCAGTTCGGGTATTGATAATGTCAATGTCGTCTTGTTGTCAATAATTTTGCCTTTAAATGTCTTTGTAAATGGCTTTTGTTTTGAAATTTTCAAGTCAATGATCTTACTGTCGCTTAAGGATTGTCCGCTATGCAAAGACCAGTCATCATTTAGGATTCCTTTGCTTGGATTAACTAAAGCAAAGGAAATCTCTAGATTTTTATAGTTGTCGTAAATTCTAATTTTCTTTTCGTTGTCAGTTGGGACGATTGTCAAAGTGATTTCAAAATTGTCCCCAATCTTATATTGATCTTTGTCCGTGGAAATGATTCTCCTTGTGTCGTAAAAATTGTCTGATGTGCAGCTACTTAGTATACTTACAAAAGTCAAAATATAAATGGTCCGCATTTTTAGTGATTTCATCTGTCGAAAGAAAACTGACGCACAACGTTTTGTGTTTAAGGAGTTGCGGGCATAGGAGGGTTTAAAAATGGAACGAAGTGGAATGTTAAACCCGACCTGCTGCAACTCTGTCCCACGTTGAGGGACTAAATTAAGAAACGAGTTTTAGATTAACGAAAAACCCCACAATTACTTAAACACGGTGTTGTAGGTAGGGCGGTTTCGTCAGACCGTTATATAATATGGGGTCTAAGTCGATACGTTAAAGTCAATTTGTCCCACGAGTCATTGTCTGCCGTTGAATTCAAGGTCATGACGGAACCGTCCTGAGTAACACCGTCAAAACGTTATTGTCTGCGTACAACCTATGTAACGTTTTTCCTTTTCTTTCTTGCTAAAATTTCAATTAGAATTGAGGCTATTCCAATTATTACTGTGTCAATTATAAGATTTGTATAATTGATTATGTATCTAGTTAACGGTTCAGGAGTTCTTTTTCCTCCTAAATATTCATAAAATCTAAACGGAAAACCGATTAAATCATTTCCATCAGAAGGGCTTTCTATTTTAATCGTTCCTATTGAAAGTACAATAAGTAGTATTATGAAAATGATAATTGTTCTGCGATTAAATATTAATATTTTCACCTATCACGATTTATATTAGAAGTCGACTTGATGAAGTCTTTTTGTTTTTGTGTCCGACCGCCTTACCTACAACGTCTGGCTATGAAGCGTTACTTTTATCCTTTAAAAAATAATTAATCAAACCTATTCCCAATCACAGCAATCTTTGTCTCCTGAAACTCCAGTCCAACTTTGATAGGTTATTTTGTTATCTAGTTTCCCTTTTTTATCAAAATATCTCCATAGACCTTTTTTTAAAGTATCATTTATTTCTCCTTGTGATTTAACTATTCCAGATGAGTAATAGCAAGTCCAAACCCCGATTCTTTGCCCTGAACTATTTACTTTTCCTTCTGATTTTTTAACTCCGTTGTCAAAATAGTATATTCTTTGGTCTGAATTAAAGTCTTGCGTGTAGTCAAGAATACCCTTTACGTTATAAAATTTAAAAAGTCCAACTCTTTTATAAGTTGAATCAATGAGAACATACTCGCCTTCTAAATAAGTTTTGCCGTCAGATTTAATTATTCTATTGTATCCTTCCTTTAGTTGATAAGTTTCTTTATTCACTAAATAAGTTCTATATCCAACAAACTTTCCATTTACTCCTTCTCCTCGTTT
>DASTYM010000409.1:0-4527 GCA_035764995.1 Cyclobacteriaceae bacterium
CACTTCAGGTTGGTGAGTGGGTAGTGGCAGTTGGAAACCCATTCTCGCTTTCTTCTACTGTTACAGCCGGAATTGTGAGTGCAAAAGGAAGAAGAATTGGAATCTTACAAGATAAATTCCCGATTGAGTCATTCATTCAAACAGATGCAGCGATTAATCCCGGAAATAGTGGTGGTGCGCTCGTGAACAAGAAAGGTGAACTCGTTGGAATTAACACAGCTATTCTTTCTGGAACAGGAAGTTACACAGGTTATGCTTTTGCGGTACCTGTTGACATCGCCAAGAAAGTTGTGAATGACCTCATCAAATATGGTGTCGTTCAAAAAGCAGTATTCGGTGGCAGCGTGGTAGATTATGATTTTCAAAATGCGAAAAAGTATAAGCTTAATACCGATGTTAAAAATTTCTACGGTGTATTGTTAGAGCGCGTTGATGAAGTTGGACCAGCATCGGATGTGAATCTAAAACCTGGCGACATTATCACTAAAATAAATAATATCGAAGTTAACAGCACCAGTGCGTTTGAAGAAGAGCTGAGCTATCGTTATCCAGGCGATAAAATTACCGTAACATATTTACGCGATAATAAACCTGCTACTGCCAACATTACTCTGGTAAATCGCTCAGGTTCGACAGAAAAAGTGCAACGCAAAATCCTTACTTCAGAAATTATGGGAGCGCAACTTGAGGCTACTGATTACGGAGTGAAGGTTTTCAAACTCACGGATGGTTATATGAAAAAGCTCGGTGTACCTGAAAACTATACCATCATCTCAATTAACCGGGTGCGGGTTAATGATCCTCAGGAAGTGATTGATTTTTTTGAAAAATATAAGGGTCGTGTAAACTTATATGGAATGAATAGTGCACGGGAGGCGATTCCGTATAATTTTATTTTGAAGTAGGCTGCGGCAGCGTCTATGTATGTGCCGTTGCGGACTTGGAGGGCAAATGAAGGAGGAACGACTGATTTGCCCGACTACTCCGAAACTGTCCACCGTGACCGAACGTTGTTGAAATCGAAACTACAAATTACCACTACACCCCGCAAAGGTCACATACATTTTGTTGTGGGTAGTATTTATTTAACCGAATCTGGTTCGATGTCTTTTATTCTATTAAAACCGTAAGAATCATCGTAGTCTCTATCAACGCCATTGATTTCTCCCTTTTCCAACAATTCTTTTAATTCCTTTTTGGTGTAAAAGAACTCTTGAGTCACAAAGTAGTCCTGATCGTTTAGTTTATAAGCATAGCTAAAATATTGAAAGGCATTTGGGTAAACTATTACAGTGTCGCCTTGTATACGAGCCACTCTTAGAAAATAATAAAATGTACTGTCGTTCACGTCCTTTCGTATAGCGTACACGTCTCCAACTTTTGGGTCGGCAACGAAAAGAGCCTTTTCTTTTTGAGTATTGATGTTTCCAATCACCATGGTGACTATCAACAACAAAAATATTATTAGTCCCGAATAAAGATAAGCAGGAGTCCTTGTAACAGATTCAAAGTGTTTTACCCTCGGATTGTAATCATTTGGCTTTCCACATTTAGTACAATAGCCTTTAGTTTCTTTGTCACCAACCGGAAAAAGAGGTATCCAAAATAGGTGATAGTAATCTCTAAAGATTTCGAACTCAAGTCCGATAGAATTACAGGTCGTACAAGTACCTATGTGATCAGTGGTCTTTTTAATCTTTGCCTTTTTTCTTCCGTAAATGAAAATCATGTTGCAAACTGTCCAAAATAAATATTACCCACAACGTCTGGCTATAAGGCGTGGCGGCACACCGAAATATATAAAAATTAATTATCCAAAGTGCCGCCATGACTTATAGCTATTGTTGTGCGCTGGCCTTCAACTCAATTGTTGTCGTTCGAGTATCCTACCTCGAGTTTGCTAAAATTGTCGGCTAGCCAATTTTCTCCAAGTCTTTCATTGATTTTCCTTTCGACTCTTTTATTATGCCTAATGTGCCTTGGCTTGATCAGACATTTCTTCCATTTCATTTTGAAGCCATAAAGAGATTCTGTGTCAACATATTGTCCAGGTCCCATACCAAAGGTGTAGTAAGTCAAAGTCCTTTGTTTTTTACCCTTTGTCTTAGTCGTTTGTCCGAACGTTGTCGAACAGATTGTCAACAGTATAAAAGTCAGAAGTCTCATATTGTCTTTGAGGCTTGCGCACAACGTCTGGGTTTATGTATCACACAAATAAAATATCTGATCAATATAAGCAAAAAGCCGGTTCAAGAACCGGCCTTGGGAAGTCAGTCTTCGGCTCCGCTCAGACTGACATTGAGCGAAGCCGAAACGTTAATTCATTCTCAATTTCAATTTCTTACCCAACTCTTCCACTGAAGACTTGAAATTCGAATCGGTCTTCATCATATCCTCCACCGATTCAAGCGCGTGAATTACTGTACTGTGATCGCGGCCGCCAAAGTTCTCACCGATCAGCGCCAGCGTGAGTTGCGTGTAGCGCTTGCAGAAATACATCGCTACCTGCCGTGGAATTACAATTTCGCGTTTCTTGATTTTACTTTTCAGTGACTCAAGATCAACTTTAAAATACTCTGATACAGTTTTCTGGATGAAGTCAACGCTTACATCTGACTGAATTTCTTTGATAATATTCTTCAACACTTCTTTCGCGAGCTCCAGGTCAATTTCTTTCTTCAACAGCGTTGCGTGGAAGATCAGTGAGTTCAACACACCCTCCATATCGCGCAGGTTGGTGTCAACACTGTACGCCAGGTATTCCGCCACCTCAGTTGGAATAGCAATACCATCGGCCTGCATCTTCCGGTGAATGATGGCCAGCTTGGTTTCGAAATCAGGCTCCTGTAAATCGGCAGTCAATCCCCACTTGAATCTCGACAATAATCTTTCCTGGAAGCCCTTCATATCACGAGGAGGGCAATCGCTGGTCATGATGATCTGCTTACCGGATTGGTGGAGCTGATTAAAAATATGGAAGAAGATTTCCTGGGTCTTTTCACGGCCAGCCAAAAACTGAACGTCATCGAGAATCAGCAAATCAACTTGCAAATAAAAATTCTGGAAGTCCTGGAGCTTGTGGTTTTGGAGGGCATTCAGAAATTGTGTTGTAAAATCGTTCTGATCCACATACAAAACGATCTTGTTCGGCATATTATTCCGGATCTCGTTACCAATGGCTTGCACCAGGTGGGTTTTTCCCACGCCTACGCCTCCGTAGAGCATCAACGGGTTAAATGAAGTAATTCCGGGTTTTTTCGCAACCGCAACTCCTGCAGATCGAGCCAGTCGATTACAATCGCCTTCTACGAAATTATCGAAGGTATAGGAAGGATTGAGCCTCGAATTAACAGTTTGTGGATTTAACGCTCTGAACGAAAAAGGTGAATAATCATCCCCTGTTCCATTGACAGCATTTCTTTTAGCACCCATGCCGTTCGGATAGTGCACCGCCACAGGAGGATTGTTGTTATTTCCGCTATCAACGATTACAGAATACTCCAAACGTCCGGTAGGGCCTAAAACGGTCGTAATTGCTTTCTTCAGAACAGGTACATAATTGTCTTCCAACCATTCGTAGAAGAACTGGGAAGGAACCTGGATGGTTAAAACATCACCTTCAACGCTTAACGGAACAATTGGCTTAAACCAGGTATTGAAATTTTCGTCTCCTACGCTCTCTTTTACTATTTCAAGACAGTCAGTCCATATGGTTCCGGTTGCGACTTCCATGGAGTTATTGGTTTGGGTGAGTTTCTCTTAACTTTTTAGAGAAAGGGAAGCAAAGATGTGAAAAAAGGTTATTACAAATCAATACAATCTTCACTTGATTTTCTGAAAAAAATTACGGACATGTAATCAGGATTTTTGGATTCAAGGATTTCCAGGATTTTTTTAGAAAATTCTCTTTAGCAGAATATTGTAGCGTTAATTCTTTGCAATCGATCAGATATTATCGTTAGCGGTCATCCAGCAAATTAATCCTGAAAATCCAGATTCAGACAATCATTTCATACCTTGCGCCATGGCCGACAAGCTTACGATTAACGATCTATTCAAGGATTTTGCAAAACATACTCGGGAGGACTGGAAAAAAATTGCATCAACCGAAAACGAAGGTAAAGACCCTGACAAGACATTAACGTGGAAAGTCGGGTCGTTACCGGGAAAGGCTTATTACGACAAAAACGATCTTCCTGCTTCAAGCTTTCAATTAAGCCCTGCCAAAAATTCATTCTTGGGAAACAGAACATGGCATAATCTTCCTGTCGTAACGGTCACATCAGAAAAAAAAGCTAATCACCTTGCATTGAACCACTTGCAAAATGGTGCTGACGGAATATTGTTTGATATCCGAGACAGTAAATCGCTGGACATCGATCAAATATTAGAGGGAATCGAGTGGCCGTACTGCATGATCAGCTTTAAGTCCGGGGAGAATTCATTTGATGCACTAAAGGACATTCCTGCGTTCATTAAGAAAAAGAACTGGAAGCCCGAAACAATATCAGGGTTCTTACTTTGGGA
>DASTYM010000410.1:0-2062 GCA_035764995.1 Cyclobacteriaceae bacterium
AAAGCAGCCCAACTTGGTGTAAAACGGAAAAGCGGTCATTTAACTTAATAAACGACCGCTCTTCTTTACAGGCTGGCATAAAGCCGCCTTATTGCAAAATTACTAAATCAGATTTGGTTCTTAACACAGAATCTCTGTGGTGAATCCCCTTTACTCTACCACAGAGAACACAGAGTTTTCTGTGGTGAATCCCCTTTACTCTACCACAGAGAACACAGAGTTTTACACAGAGGGCACGGAGAATCTTGAGCTCAGAAATAATACGCTCCTTTCGAATTAACTTTGACGGATTTCAATTTCTTAGTGGATTCAAAATCCCTGTAGACAAGCTCCAAGTTTTTCCAGAAGTTTTTGACCTTTTCGTCTGCTGAATATTCAGACGCTAGTTTATCAACAACACCCTCAGCCAGTTTTGTAGGGAAAACATGTACTGGAATTTTTTCCTGTCCACTGTTGCGGGCTTCTACAGCAATCACATATAATTCCTTGATCTTATCATCGGTAATTGGAATGCACCCAATCGTAACGCAATTACCATGGATATAGATACTTCCGCCAGGAGAGGTTTTATCACTCAGGATTTTATCTGAAGCGTTGGGGTAATTCAGACCCAACGAAAGGTAAAAGTTACTCTGTGGATTAAAATGATTGATTTGATATACGCCTTCCGGGATTTGCATGTCACCCTCTTTACGTTTCGGGCCTAATGTTCCGGAAGAGGTACAGAAATCATAGGTATGAAGCAGCGTGAATTCGGTTTTACCGTTTTCTTTTACCCACACTTCCAGTTCTTGCTCCTTCTTAAATGCGCGCAGAAATAATTGATACTTACTAAAAGACAGATTCTTGTCGGAAAAGAATTTTTTAACAACACTTTCCTTCTCCTCATAAGCCGATTTCACACGGCTTTGTTTGAGTTGAGTCTCTTTAAACGAAGTTTGTTGCATCGGGATCAAAAAAAGAAATATGAATATCATTTTCATAATAATCCCTTAGCGTGCTTTTTCAATGTATTTCTGGCCAGCAATGAACTTATTAACGTAAGCACGGCACCTAAAACCATAGCTGCCCCAGGAAAGTAAACCGGGCCATCCTTATGGGTAAACAGATAAAAAATTCCATTCATTAAGAGCGGGCCGATGATTGCTGCCATACTCATCAAACTTGTGAATCCACCTTGAAGTTCACCTTGCTCGTTTGGTGGGATTGCAGAGGACATGATCCCCTGAAGAGCCGGTCCGGCAATGCTACCGAGGCAATAGATAATAATAATGGGGTACATCATCCATCCTTCAGTTGCAATTCCATAAAGTAGAAAACCTAAGGCATACAAGGCTATCCCAACATAAACGCTTCTTTCCCTTCCGAGTTTAGGAATGATCAAACGAATTAATCCGCCTTGAATGATAACAAACGCAATTCCTACGACTGTCAGAGACAAGCCCACATCCACTGGCTTCCAACCAAATTTTTCCTCAACGTAAAATGCCCAATTTGTTTGAACCGCATGCGCGGATACATATATGAGCGCCAACGCTACCAACAGTCCAGCAATTACAGGAAAACGCGTGATGCTTTTTAGAGCTCCAAAGGGGTTAGCTCTTTTCCATTCAAACTTTCTTTTGTTCTCTTCCCTCAACGATTCGGGGAGGACAAAAAATCCAAACAACCAATTCAAGAAAGTCAATCCTGCGCAAACGTAAAACGGTGTGCGCAGTCCAATTTCTCCAAGAAAACCACCCAACGGGGGGCCGATAATAAAACCCAGCCCAAATGCTGCGCCAATAATTCCAAAATTTTGAGCACGCTTTTCAGGCGTACTGATGTCAGCAATGTAAGCGCCAGCTGTAGTAAAACTCGCGCCCATCACACCCGCTAAAATGCGTCCAATAAAAAACATCCAAAGAGAAGGAGCAAAAGCAAGGAAAAGATAATCAACTCCGAAACCAAAAAGCGAACCCAGTAAAACAGGTCTGCGACCATACCGATCGCTCAATGCACCTACGATGGGCGCACAAAAAAACTGCACAAGTGCGTAGGAAAAGAGCAAGCCCATAGCAAC
>DASTYM010000411.1:0-5602 GCA_035764995.1 Cyclobacteriaceae bacterium
GATTGAAGGTAACGGCTCTTCCTATGTAGCGGTAACGCAAGGAGTGCTCGCGCCCGAACTTGTAAAAACGTTTCCAGAAATAGAAAATGCAACCCGTGTTGGATTTACAACAGCCAGTTTGGTTTACAACAACCAGGAACCGGTTCAGGAAAAATTAATGGCCGTTGACCCTGCATACTTTTCAATTTTTACGACTCCGTTCATAAAACCACCTTCAGGTGAAGTACTAACAGTGGATGGTATTTTGATTAGTGAAAGTGCGGCTACGCGATTGTTTGGAGAAAAAAATCCGATTGGAGAAACAATTTCGTTAGGAAATGAAATTCATTTAAAAGTGACCGGAGTGTTTAAAAACTTCCCGTACCAAACGCACCTCTTTACTGAATTCATAATTTCATTTTCATGGCTTGAGAAGATCGAAGCTCAATCGATGTCGTGGAGTTCTAATTCCTATTACAATTATGTTTTGATGCCGGAGAAATTTGACAGAGTGGCATTCAATAAAAAAATGGATGCGTATATCCATCAATATACTCCTGCATCATGGAAGTCATTTGAATACTTCTTGCAACCAATACGTGCTATCAATTTACAGGCTGGTTATCTGGCAAATCCAAGAGGAGGTGTAGGCCAAATCCTGGTGAATGGTTTTATTATGGTGAGCCTCATTATTCTATTACTCGCCTCTTTCAATTATATGAACATGGCCACAGCGCGTTCTGCACGGAGAGCCATTGAAGTGGGTATTCGGAAAGTAGTAGGTGCTCAACGATCCCAGGTGATCAGGCAATTTCTGATGGAGTCTTTCATTTTATGCACGCTGGGTTTTTTACTTGCAATTCTTTGGTCTGATGTGGGGTTGCAATACTTTAATTATTACACCGGATTTGGATTAAGCTTTCAGACTTTCTACACTGATGCAACCCTTATGCTGTGGATTTTTGGAGCGCTATTGGTTATAACCGTTGTGTCAGGCGGTTATCCCGCATTTTTCTTGTCACGCTTTATGCCTGCAGCGGTGCTGAAAGGACAACGCTCTTCTGATTCAAGCCGAAGACTTCGGAAAGGTCTTGTGCTGTTTCAATTTTCACTCACCAGTTTGTTGATTGTATTGGTGATTCTGGTGTCGAGACAAACCGAGTACATGCGGAAAAAGGATCTTGGATTTAACAAAAAACACCTGTTGCTTTTTGCGGGAAACAGAAGCAAGAACATTGGCCTTGAGTCATTTAAGTCAGAGATCAAACATGTATCGGGTATAGAGGAAATATGTTCGGCTTCTGGATTTCCGGCATACTCAAGAATGAACACAACCAGCCTTTGGGAAAACGGTAAACCCGCAGAGGAGAGTATAAAAACTGTGTGGCTTTTTGCTGATCACGATTATGTCCCAACGATTGGATTGAAAATACTAGCCGGCAGGAATTTTAACGCCAATGGAAACGATAAAGAAACGGGTCTTATTATCAATGAAAGTACTGCCAGTGCTTTTGGCTGGACTCCTGAACAAGCCATCGGCAAGCGCGTAGCTGGGTTTACATTCAGTGATTCATTGCCTGGAGAAGTTATAGGAGTAATTAAGGATTTTCACATCAGTCCGTTACGCAGAGAAATTCCCAAGCTGATCATCGGATATAGCGATGAGCAAATTTTTTACATGGTACGCCTGAAAGCCAATGCGAATTTCGAAACGCGTAAACAAATGGATATAGTGGTGTCAAAATTCATGAACGATAATGATTATGAGTCGCGCTTTATAGAAGATGCCATCGAGGAAAGTTATGGTGCCGAACGTAAGACTGGAGAGTTACTTACTTTTTTTACGGTACTCGCCATTCTTATTGGTTGCTCAGGTCTCTATGCATTGTCAGCATATGAGGGAGAACAACGTGTTAAAGAGTTGGGTATAAGAAAAATTATGGGAGCGAGCGGAAAGCAACTTTTGTTCCTGCTGTCAGGAGGGTTCATGAAATTGATTGTAATATCACTAGTCGTGGCGATGCCACTTGCTTACTTCCTGGGTAATATCTGGCTGCGTAGCTATCCTTATCGGGTATCATGGACAGCAGATATTTTTATGATGGCCTCCTTGTTTTTGTTAATCCTGGGATGGCTTACCATTTTGACACAAGTCATTAAAGCTATCCGGTTAAATCCGGTAGATGCGTTGCGCTATGAGTAAATACTAAACCGCGTAACCATGATCCGCAATTATTTTATCATCGCATGGCGTAATCTGAAGAACAATCTCATGTTCTCCGTCTTGAATATTATTGGACTATCCATCGGAATGGCTGCTTGCCTGGTGATGTGGTTGTTTTCATTAGATCAGTATAGTTATGATAAACACCACGAGCATGCAGATCGGATTTACAGAGTGGTGAACAAACAGTTGGATGGAACTAAGTTATCATTCGTATCAGTTACGCAGGGCGTATTGGCAGGAGAGTTATTAAAGACTTTTCCGGAAGTAGAGGCAGCCACAAGAGTTGGTTTTACAACGGCCAGCCTAATCATCAATGACCAAGAACCTACGGAAGAAAAAATCATGGCCGTTGATCCCGCTTATTTTTCAATTTTTACAACACCTTTTAAATACAAGCCTGTAGGTGAAGTCATTTCGTCAGAGGGAATTTTGCTGAGTGAAGAAGCTGCTGCTCGCCTTTTCAAAGGAAAAAATCCAATGGGCGAAGTTGTTTCGTTGGACAATAAAATTCATCTCAAGGTTACTGGTGTGTTTAAGGAGTTTCCCGTTCAAACCCACCTGTATACGGATATGATCATTTCATTTTCGTGGATTGAAAAGACTGAACCTCATGCGAACATCTGGAGCTCTAACTCATATTATAATTATGTGCTCATGCCTGAAGAATTTGACAGAGAAGCCTTTTCAAAAAAAATGGACGCTCATATTCATAAGTTTACACCTGCAGCGTGGACAAAAATTGAATACTTCCTGCAACCTCTTCGTGTCATCAGTCTGGAACCTGGCTATGTAGCAAACCCAAAAGGGTCAATTGGAAGTATCACGATCAATGGCTTTATGATGGTGAGCCTCATTATCCTCCTGCTCGCTTCTTTCAATTACATGAATATGGCCACTGCCCGGTCGATCAAAAGATCCCGGGAAGTTGGAATCAGAAAAGTAGTTGGTGCGCATCGTGGGCAGTTAATCGGACAGTTCCTAATGGAAGCTTTTATTTTATGTTGTGTTGGTTTTCTGATCGGCATTTTGCTCGCAGATTTTGGAGTTCAGTTTTTCAACTTTTACACGGGATTTCACCTGAAGCTCTCCACATTTTTTACGGACCCGATCTTGCTGGGATGGTTGATTATTTCACTACTGGTGTTAACAATCCTTTCGGGAGGATATCCTGCTTTTTTTCTTTCACGTTTTATTCCTGCAACTGTTCTAAAAGGTCAACGCTTGTTTGATTCGAGTCGTAGATTCAGACAGGGATTGGTGCTGTTTCAATTTTCCCTCACCAGTCTGTTGATCATCATGGTCATTGTTGTTCTCAAGCAAACCAATTTTATGAGAACCTATGACCTGGGTTTCAACAAAGAACAGTTACTTATTTTCTCTGCCGACCGAAACAAGGGCGTTGGGGCTGATTCATTTAAATCTGAACTCATGAAGATTCAAGGTGTTACACAAGTGTGTAATGCTTCGAGCCTCCCTAGTTTCAGAATAGCCAGTGCAACCAATATTTGGGTTACTGGCAAGCCTCAGGAGGAAAGTATTAAATCTCTCTGGCTCTATACCGATCATGATTACATTCCGATTCTTCAATTAAAAATTGTTGCAGGACGCAACTTCAATTCCAATGGCAATGATCAGGACAAAGGAGTGATCATCAATGAAAATGCAGCCGCAGCGCTAGGGTGGACTCCGGAGGAATCAATTGGTAAGCGCATATCCGGATTTGCGTTTACTGACTCACTGCCGGGTGAGATCGTTGGGGTAATAAAGGATTTTCATATTAGTCCGTTGCGGAAGGCAATAATGCCGCTGATTATCGGGTACAACATGGATCAAATAGGTTTTATGGTAAAACTGAACAGTCCAAATTTGCATGAAACGCGTCAACTGGTAGATAAGATTGCAGTAAGGTTCACACACGGAAATTTTGAATCCTCTTTTATGGAAGACACACTCGAAGAAAGCTATGGTGCAGAAATCGTAACTGGCGAAATGCTCACTTTTTTTACCATCCTGGCCGTTCTGATCGGGTGCTCAGGATTGTATGCACTTTCGGTGTATGAAGGTGAACAACGCATGAAAGAACTTGGCATCCGAAAAATTATGGGAGCCACTACACAACAGTTACTGATCCTGGTCTCCGTAAAATTCATTAAGCTCATCGCATGGTCTTTGGTTGTGGCAATGCCGCTAGCATACTTCTTGTCAAACTTTTGGTTAACCAAGTATCCTTATCGAATTCCGTGGTCGGCCGATATTTTTGTTCTTTCTGCAGTACTTGTACTCGTATTGGGATGGCTCACCATCTTTGTGCAAGCGATGAAAGTTGCGCGCCTGAATCCTGTTGATACGTTGCGCTATGAATAAGCGAGTTCTTTACAACGTTCATCTCGTGCCTACGGCACTTCAATCCTAAAAAATCTGATTTTCTACCGTATTGTATCCCTACGGGATTACTGTGTTCCGCAGGAACAAAATGTGATTGCATTTATAGTATGGGATTACATGTTCCGTAGGAACAAAATATAGGTAGAAAAGAAAAATATAAATTCATTTAAGTCCCGTAGGGACGTAATTCCAACGACCAATTGTAAAAAATTTTTCTCGTGCCTACGGCACTTCAATCCTAAAAATCTGATTTTCTACCTTTATTGCATCCCTACGGGATTACATGTTTCGGGGTAGCAAAATGTGGTTGTCTTTATTGTATGGGATTACATGTTCTGTAGGAACAAAATAAAGGTAGAAAGAAAGCAGAAGTTCATTTAAGTCCCGTAGGGACGTGACCTAGTAATCAATTGTAAAACCCTCTTTTCTTGCTTATGTCAACATACCACCATCAACCTGAATAACCTGACCGGTGATATAGGTTGATAAATCTGATCCAAGAAACACACAGGCATCGGCAACGTCTTCTGGTTTACCACCGCGCTTCAATGGAATTGCATCTCGCCAGCTTTGTACAGTTTTAGGATCAAGCACGCTTGTCATTTCTGTCTCAATAAATCCCGGAGCAATTGCATTTGAACGAATGCCACGAGAACCCAATTCAAGCGCAACAGATTTAGTGAACCCGATTATACCAGCTTTGGATGCTGAATAATTTGTTTGACCTGCATTTCCCTTCAATCCTACAACGGAAGTCATGTTAATGATGGAGCCGCTTTTCTGTTTCATCATCGGCTTTGTGGCAGCCTTCACCGTATTGAAGCACGATTTCAAGTTCACATTGATCACTTTATCCCAAGCTTCTTCGGTAATGCGCAGCAATAAATTATCCATCGTAATGCCGGCATTGTTCACCAGAATATCCAGGGTTCCGAAATCGGTCACTACATCGTTGATCAGTTTTTCAGCCTGAGCAAAATCAGATGCATCAGAACGATAGCCTTTCGCTTT
>DASTYM010000412.1:0-3949 GCA_035764995.1 Cyclobacteriaceae bacterium
GCTCTTTCGTAACTACATCGAAATGCGATTCAGTAGATATGGAATGACAAACATGAAAATCATTTGACCACGATTGGCGACTCGTTTGCTCTTCGGCAAAGTTTTTTTTCATTGCTTCAATTCGCTGTAAGAGTTATAAAACGCGCAATGCTATTATTAACCGCTGAAAGAGCAACAGAACTAAGCGAATTCGTTTGGTGAAAAGATCTCACATTTCCACTTTTCGATAACCGGAAAATTATTAAAAAATGCCCTCCCAGCCTGAATTTTAACACTCATATTCAAACGTTTGAATAATATGGCGCAATCGTATGCAGGTTGTAGAAACGCCTTGATTTTTGTTCTTCTATTAATTATAATTGTATATAAGACATTTATTCCAGATGCATACTGTATATGGGGGATATAAGGTCATTTGAGATACTATCCGAAGAAAAATTTGCAGAGATCTACCAAGCTTTCTGGAAGAAGTTGTATAGTGTAGGCTATAATCTCCTTCGAGATAAAACACTCGCTCAGGAGTCCGTGCAGGATGTGTTTGTTAAGTTGTGGTTGAATAGAAATGAAATCAAACATATAGAAAACGCTGAAGCCTACCTGTTAAAAGCCTTGCGAAATAAAATCTATGATCATTTTGATAGTGTGGCGTGCAGAACAAAGCACCATAAATTTGCGTTGGAGAATTTTTCCGAAGAGCATCATGACGTTGACGACATCATTGTCTTTAATGAAGGGATGAATGTGATTGGTGAAGAGTTAAAAAAAATGCCCAAAAAAACACAAACGGTTTTTCGATTGAGCAAATTTCACCGATATACAAATGAGGAGATAGCCGCAAAAACCCACTTGTCCTCCAAGGCAGTAGAATACCACATCACGCAAGCAGTAAAAAGGCTGCGCATCCGCTTGGCGATCTTTCTGTCCTAGCCTGATTCGTTTTTCGACCTTCTTTTCACGAAAAAGCAAATCCTCCTTTTTAACCCACAGGTGTCTTTTGACAGCCTTCGTATCCGCCTAACTCGTTTTCGGAAGAAAAAATAAGAAAACGTTTTAGGGTAACTCCTCGTGGCGACCGTCTTATTCTTTAGAGGGGGCACCTCTCCAATAAGACGTGAATCAAGAAAGTAGAACATGAATCAAGAAAAATTAGCTGAACTGATTAAGCGATATAGATCCGGAACAGCGACTCCTGAGGAAGTCGCTCTATTAGATAAAATTTGGTCTGACGCTGAAGCGCGAAGCACCGTGGAAACCAATCACACGAAAGAAGAACTTGAAGATGTCGAACTTGAAATGTTTTCGGCTATCAAAAGTGAGATACAGAGACAAGAATCTTTTACACGGAAACCGCTATGGCATAGACCATTGCTCTATAAAGTTGCCGCCAGCTTACTGCTTCTTCTCATGGCAGCTTCACTATTGTGGTACAGGTCTTCAAATGGGGTACTTGAAATTCGGACAGACTTCGGAGAACAGCTTACGGTTACGCTTCCTGATCAATCGAAGGTAGTACTCAACCGTAATTCCGTGCTCCGATACACCCCGAACTGGGACGAAAATTCCACCAGAGAGGTGTGGATTGAAGGGGAGGGATTTTTCTCCGTAATCCACACTAAGAATCACCAAAAGTTTGTTGTCCATGGAGTTAGTCAGCTTAACGTAGAGGTAGTAGGCACAAAGTTTAATATAAAGACGCGTCAGTCCGATTCCGAAGTGATGCTCACAGAAGGTAAGGTGAAACTTGAACTTGGCGGAGTCGATAGTGCCCGAGCTCTCTTTTTGAAACCAGGTGAACTGGCTACTGTAAAGAATAAGAGACTGACAACGCAAACTGTTGATAAGGCACGGTACACTTCCTGGGTTGAAAATAAATTATTTTTTGAACGGACTCCATTGCGAGATCTGTCCATTTTATTGCGCGACACGTATGGTCTGACCGTTACGTTCACAGACCCTGCACTCGAGACCAGGGAACTCTCTGGGGAAATATCCGCCACTACCGCGGACGAAATTTTGTATGCTATTGGTGAAACCCTTGATCTGAATGTTGAGAGAGATGGACAATTAGTTACCATATCAGCCAAAAACAATTAGCCAATCCTAAATACTAAACTATGATGAGAAACTACTTGATTAACCGTTACTTAAGATGGTGCTGTTTTAGCATAGCACTTCTAAGTCTAGCTTCGTTAGCGAATGCTCAGGAAGAATTATATTCGAACGCGAAACAAACCAATACGTATTCGCGTCAGACTAAACGCTCTTTGAAAGACGTGCTTCCGGAAATCCAGGCTCATTTTAAGATCTCTTTTGTCTATGAATCCGGGGTGATCGATGGTAAAGAGGTAACTGGCGAGGTACCTTACAGCCGCAGTATCGATAAGACATTGAATACGGTGTTGAAGCCAGTTGGTTTGAAGTACAGAAAAGTTAATAAATCTACGTACTCCATTTTATCCAGTTCCATTAGCTCCACTATCACTGATACAAGTATTGCCGGATCCAACCTCATCACCAGTAGTGTTGATGGTCCTGTGATTGACGTTTATTCCAACGAATCCCTTAGTTCACTCTCATTCCAGGAAGTGGATAAAGTTGTTACAGGTCGCGTTACAGATGACACCGATACTCCATTGCCGGGTGTTAACGTATTAATAAAGGGGACCAATACAGGAACTACCACGGAGGCTGATGGCAGATTTTCGATTAGTGTGCCAGATGAAAATGCAGTACTCATTATCAGCTTTATTGGCTACACCACTCAGGAAATATCAGTAGGCACCAGTACGCAAATAGATATAAAACTTGTTCCGGATGTAACTCAGTTAAGTGAGGTAGTCGTTGTTGGGTACGGAACACAAAAGCGAAGCTCTGTAACTGGTGCTGTCACTTCAGTCAGTTCAAGGGAAATTGCAGCATTGCCTGTTCCCAGCGTTTCTGCTGCATTACAAGGTCGGGTTCCGGGAGTTTTTGTTACAAACAACGGAGGTCCAGGCACAAACGCGATCGTAAGGATACGTGGAATTGGTTCCATCACTCAAAATGCCGATCCCCTCTATGTTGTGGATGGATTTCCTGCGCCTAATTTCAATTTAAACAGTGTTGATACCAAGGATATTGAGTCCGTTGAAATTTTAAAGGATGCGGCTGCAACTGCTATTTATGGATCCAGAGCCGCAAATGGGGTAGTGTTGATTACTACTAAGCTTGGATCGAAAGATCAACGTATACATGTTGATATTGAGGCATATGCCGGAGCGCAAAGTGCATGGAAGGAACTCGATTTACTAAAGCGGGATCAATACCTTTCTTATGGTACAGCATTATTAACGAATGCAGGAGGTTCCCCGCCTTCGCGATTCTCTAATATGAATGCTCCGATTTATGCAGGGACAACGCAAACCTTTGCCGAAACAGAAACTGATTGGCAAGACGAGATGTTCCGTGCGGCACCTATTTCACAACTTCAGGGTTCTATTTCCGGTTCAACAGAAAAATCTAAACTGTATTTTTCTTTCGGAAGGTTCAAACAAGACGGGACTATGTTAGGAACTTCTTATGACCGATATAATGCGCGACTTGGTATTGAAACAAATATTAGCAAGCGATTTAAATTTGGCGAGAATGTACAGGTTACACAAAGCAACAACTTCAATCAGTTGGAAAGTAGTGGAAGAACGATGATTATGCACATGTTACGTTCCGTCCCGTACATAACCGTTCATAACCCTAATACAGTTGGCGGTTTCAATGGACCTACTACTGCGGATGGTTCCGATCCTGAAAACCCTGTTCGGTTGGCTACGATGGATAAAAGAACAAATCACAATTTCTACATACTGAGCAATACATTCGTGCAGGCTAACATCGTTGAGGGACTTAAATATAAGTTCACTTTTGGTGTAAATTATTCAGTAGATCGTGCTGAACAAAATGATCCGATTTTTAA
>DASTYM010000413.1:0-10399 GCA_035764995.1 Cyclobacteriaceae bacterium
GAATGGATATATTGTATGAACTGGTGGATGAGAATCTTGCGAATACATCATTTTTTAATGGAAACATTAGCGCGATGAAGTGGAGTAATCAATTGGGCTTAGGGACTGTTAAGGAAAATGCCTATAACTATTATTATGATCCACTCAATCGGATTCTCAGTTCTTCCTTTAAGGAAAAATCAGGAGAATGGAGTACTCCGTCCAACGGTGCGTTTGCCGAAACAGGTTTTACGTACGACCTCAATGGAAACATTAAAACTCTTCAAAGAAATGATAAACGATCTTCCGACTGGATGGATAACTTGACCTATAACTATGGAAAAGGTACAGCGATGAGTAATAAACTCTTAAGTGTCACTGATAACGGTGATGACTTTACGGGGTTCGTAGATGGCAATCCCGGCACAGATGATTATACATACGATCGTAACGGAAATATGCTCACCGATTTAAATAAAGGAATTTCAGCAACAATTACCTATAACTTCTTAAACCTACCTGAGCTCATTACGCGTGGAACGAATAATACAGTACGTTATATCTATGATGCCGGTGGACGCAAACTTGTGCAAGTGACCTCATTCAATACTGCTGTGAAACAAACAGAGTATGTTGGAGAATATCAATATGAGAATGATGTACTGCAGTTCTTATCACATGAAGAGGGCAGGATTGTATTAACTACTACCAAGACTATTTTTACTCACAGTTGTGATTTGACTACAAATATTACTGCAGCAAATTCAGACCTGGAAATGTTCGCACAAAATGGGTCTACTTATGTAAGTGCCAGGGCAAAAGGCTCAAAGGCAAAGCAGGGGATATTTCCCATCGGGGGTAGTTTTGCAGTTCAGGAGGGCGAACAATATAGGATTCGCGCAAAAGGATACAGAACCGGAAGTAGTCCTGCCTATTTGAACGTACAGGTAAACGGAACAGACATTAACTGGCCAAGCGCAACTTTAGCTTCGAGTTCAATCACAGAGACCTGGTCAGAGCAAACCGTTATCATTCCTTCAGGAGGCACAACCCTGCAGGCGGGTGTATTGTGGTCAACCGTGACAGATGGCGAGGTCATGTTTATCAATGAATTTGAGATCATTAAACTTGAAGCAACAGGCCCCGAATATCAATACAATCTTAAGGATCACCTGGGTAACGTTCGCCTGACCTTTACAACAAAACACGAGGCAGATACTTCAGTGGCTACGTTGGAGACAGCCAATGTTGCAACCGAACAAAATCAGTTTATTTATTACAATGAAACTGTAAAAATAAACTCACCATTGTTTGATCATACAAACTCAGGGGAAACAAACTATTCAACACGCCTGACAGGTGGAGACACGAATGAGAGATATGGTCTGGCTAAATCCATGAACGTAATGCCAGGTGATACTATTAATATTGAAGTATATGCCAAGTACCTTGATCCCAGCAGCAGCAATTGGACTCTTGCTTTGAATAACTTTATTACGTCCATCGTAAATGGTACAGCTGCCCCGGGAACTTTTGATGACGGTGGGACAGCAGGAAGCATTGGCACTCATACTTTTCCATATATCAATACACTTTCTCGAACCAACGATAACGGCACTGGTCCCAAAGGCTATTTGAACTACATTTTATTCGACAGAAACTTTGTGTACAAGACCGGGGGCTTCCAACGTATTTCAGAAACCCCAAAAGAAACCGGCAACGATGTTGCGCATGAACGTCTGGCATTTGATAATTTAGTAATAACTGAGCCTGGTTATATTTATATTTACCTGAGCAACGAGAACGAAACGCCTGTGGAAGTTTACTTTGATGATTTTAGGATAGAACACATTAAATCTCCGGTGGTACAGATGGAAGATTACTACCCATTTGGTTTGACCTTTAACTCGTACTCTAGAGAAAACTCTTTATATAACAGGTATCAAATCAATGGTAAGGAAATACAAAACGAGTTAGGACTTGGATGGAGTGACTACGGTGCACGCATGTACATGAGTGACATTGGAAGATGGGGAGTGATTGATCCGCTGAGTGAGGAGGGAAGAAGATGGAGCCCTTACACCTATGCTTTAGATAATCCTATCCGATTTATTGACCCAGATGGAATGATGGCAATAGATCCACTTGCCGCAATGAGAGTCAGAGATAATAGAGCTAGCAACTTACAGGGCAACGTTCGGACTAGTGCGAATGGACCAGGAACTCGGCCGCATCAAGGATTTGATTTAGCGGCTGAGCCAGGCACACCAATCATGGCTGTTAAAAATTCAGTGGTTCACAATGTTGTAACAAGTGAAACTAGTGATTATGGAATGCAAATCACTTTGCAAATAACTGGTGATGATGGGGAGGTGCAGTATGCCCAATATTCTCACCTCTCATCTATTGATGTCAAAATTGGGGATGAAGTTACTGAGGGTCAGGTATTAGGCACTACGGGTATGACAGGCAATGCTAAAAATTTGCCTTTAGACCAGGCTCATTTACATTTTGAGCTTCGAAGTGAGCCAAGCCCTGGTAAAGGGCTAACGGGTAGGTTAGACCCTAATCAAGTATTGGATACAAAATTTTATTCCCAAGATCGTAAGGCAAACCAGACATCTACAGGAGTAATCAAAGTTGACAGCAACAACAATATCACAATCATGGATTTAAATGGCACAGAAACGCCAGTAAATTTTCCTGCTCCAGAAAATGAACACTATGTCTTCCCAAACACCAATCAACAATGAGAACAAATAAAAATAATTTTATCGTTGTAGTTACTAGTGGCTTAATAGGATGGTTATTTATATTGGTGACTGGCTGTTTGGGGAATGCTGCGTCAAAAAAATCGAACAGTCAAGTTATGAACGATACAGTCTTTGTGATCGTTGATAGTACATCGATTAATAAGAAAGAAAATACTTTTTATTTTGCATTGATATACAAAGAAAAAGAAAAGACGTATGAAGTGTACAGGGAGAAAAATCGTGACTATAGTATTGAGTTTGAATTCAATTTTCATTTTGCTGATTCAGAAAAGGATTATTTAAGTTTTTCAATAAATGATTTACCTACCGGATTGAAGTGGGATATAATCTATAATAAGAAAACTAAAATATTTTATCGCACGGACGCTTATGATAAGAAAGCTCTTGGGGATGAATTAATTAAGAGTAGTATGAATTTTAAGGATGAAACAGCGTTTGTAAAAAGTAACGAACCTTATACTCAGAATTATACTGTGAAGCTTAATTTGATTTGGGAACCAAGTGATACTTACAAAGGAAGGACGATTAGGGGGGTACATTAATCTCCGGTGATACAGACGGATGATTATTATCCCTTCGGCCTCACCTTTAACTCGTACTCGAGAGAAAACTCCGTTAAGAATAATTACCCCTACAACGGGAAGGAGTTACAAGATGAACTTGATCTTGGTGGTTGGATTATGGAGCGAGGATGTACGATCCTACTATTCTTAGATGGGGTAGAATAGATGAGCTTTCAGATAAGTACATGCCGATCTCACCATATGGTTATTCTCTAAATAACCCCGTGAAATACATTGATCCAAATGGAGATTCGATAATTCGAGTAAATATAGATGACAAAAGCTGCTACATCCATGGACAAAAAACAATATACATTGATCATACTGTTCTTAACGAGGTAACCGATATCTTAAATGCAGCAGTAAGCACAGGAACACATATCCAAATCAATAGTTCTTTTCGAACTAACAAAAAACAAAAGGAATTGAAAAACTCAAAGAAAGCAATTACACCTGCTTCGCCTGGAAATAGTCCTCATAATGCAGGAGTAGCGTTAGATTTTAATTTGTACAGGGATAACGATGTGAGTAATGGAGCCATACCACAGAACTCCACAGTAACTAGTGACAATCCATTTTTTAAAGCAGTAAAGCAAATAGGCGGATGGAGATACGGTGGAGATTTTAGCAATCGTGATCCTGGTTCATATTGATGGGAGACCCAGTCAAAATACATTTTCAACGATGGTTGCTGAAGACCAACAACAGATGCATGGAGACTCTGTTTTAGAGCCGCAGTCAAAGTATACTAGCCGAGTAGAACAATCGTGCTCGCGCAAAGTCATAGGCAGAAGAGAAGACTTGAAAATCAGCGCGCGTGGAGAGAAGCTGGTGAAAGTTGGAGAAAATTAAAAACATCTTGGAAAGAATTGAAAGGGGCTATGAATGAATTAAAAGATGTTGTTTCGACTCCAAAAGTAAATTAATTTTTTAATATCATTACTAAGTTAGTCCTAATACAATTCTCACTTTTTGCAGTAGCTTAAACAAAGGAAAAGACATGAAGCGGTTGCAGCAGCTTTTGAATAGTAAGGCATGGTTCTTTCTTGTTTGCCTCAGTTTGTTAATAAATGGGAAGACAAGTGGGCAAACAGATACTACAATACTAATGTATAATAAAATTGATTTTCCTCAATCCGATAATTCATTTACAATTCCTGGTGTTGGAACACATGAATATCATGATTTTCTTTTTGAAATAGCGCTAAATCAGGATCAGCAGTACGCTTCAGTTAAAGTAACCAATTTAAAAGGAAAAAGAGCATTAATAATTAAAATTGACAGCGTCAAAGAAATATCAAAAGTTCACTTCTATACCGAAAGTGGGAAAGATATAATTACCTTTTCAGCATTTTATGAATCGATCGATCGTCATAATTCCGGTGTGGCTTACGTAATTGAAAGGAAAAATGACACTAAAATATTCTCAAGAACTGTAAGTAATTCGCCCAGTCCAATTTTAGTTAATGGGTTTATTATTATTATGGAATCACTTGATTTGAAATTATTCGATATCAAACTGACTAACCTTATAAAGCAATATTCGGTAATTCACCATGATTTAGTAAAAAACAGTTCATACCTTGATTCATATGGAATTGCTGGTTTAGAGTATTTTAAAAACAAGTTATTTATTGAATTTTCAAAGAATTCATTTAAGAGTGACTTTCTTACATATTGCGGATCCATTGATTTTAATCAAAGTGGCAACGTAATAATGCTTATTGATTAGGAATAGACCTTTTGCTGGCGCTTATTGCTATAGCAGTTCTCACCTTTGTTAGTTTCTTCACCAACAAAAGAGAGGGTTCAATAACAATTTTAATTTCACCAAACATCCATGAATAACCCTGAATATGGTTCAAACGTCCGCTTGCTCCGCATTAGTTGACGTCTCTCACCACTGAATAATTTCAATTTTGTTACAAATGTTGTTGCAAATGGAAGAAGTACTTAGGAAAGGTTGGGTTGGCTTCAAAGAGGATGAAATAGCTGTAGAGACGAACGGAGCACCAGTCATCTATAAAATTTGTGATAGCCTCTCTCTTTGGTTGACGTCAGCTAACTCGTATTTTTAGTATTGGTTTAAATTAACCAATGAAAAAAACATTGCTGATTTTTGGCGCTATTGCATTGTTATGTTTTCTTCTCATTGTTCGTTTATTTTTTAAACAACATAGCGGCTTTGTAGATGAGCGTGGATGGTTTGCCAAATCGGTGCGCTACGAATTTTCCGCTAAGGTAGACAGCATATGGATGTATAACGAGCACTCTGGAAGGCTTCGATGCCTGCTTACGCAAGGGGATCCACAGATTGATCGGGAAGACAGCCTCAAATTATTGTTCAAGGAGCATGACATGCTGTACCTGATTTATGAGCGATCTGGTGATTCCATAACTTTTATTTTACCCGGGCATGCCAGTCTCATTGCCATTGGCGACAGTGTGCGCGTTAGCTCACGAGAAAATAATATTAAGTTTTTCAGAGAAGGTAAACCCGTGGTCAATGACTCGTTGAGTGATGTACTCACGGGTTTTGGAAAGCCATTCTTCTTGAAAAGAAAATAATTTATCTCATTTGGAGTTTGAAGCGCTATGCAGACTTGACAACTTCGCCAACGTAAAAGCCCCTATAGCCATCACCAAATCACGCACGGCTACATCGAAATAATTTCCGCTTGCAATGAGTGTTAATGCGATAAGAACAAGCCAGACACAAACAACATAAGCACCAATATGAGGTTTTAGGAAAACCGATACCCCGGCAATAATTTCTATTATTCCCACTGTCATCATAAAAATCTTTTCGCTGAAGGGGAGGAAACCCGCCAGCGTGGGATTCAGGTATTCTGACCAGCTTGTCAGAAAATTGAAAAACTTGTCGGTACCGGCCACAATGGGCACAATACTATAGGTGTATTTTAGAAACACCTGAATGTCAGTAAGTTTCCTGGTTACTATATCCATAATGATTTCTTTTTGTTTGTATGAGTTTGATCGGAAATTCATGAGTGGTTACAAATTATTTCGGGTTAAATTTGATTCAGGTATTAAAACACTCTCTCACTATGAAAAAGATATCCTTACTTCTCGTCTTCGCTGGGCTTTCTCTAAGTACCCTTGCGCAAAACACTAAAACCATTTTGCTCGATCAACTCAAGAGCACGCATAATGTTAAAAATTGGTTCGTTCCGGTAAACATTGCCTTGGAAGGATTAACAGCCGAACAAGCCATGTGGACCGATGGCAGTGGCAACCACTCTGCCGGTCAGCTTGCGTATCACTTGTTGTTTTGGAACACGCGGCAGCTAAATGACTTTAAAGGAATCAAAAACGACAAGTTCAGTGGCGATAATGAAGAAACTTTTAATAAGTTCGATCAGAAACAACTGAATGAAGTAATCAAAAAGCTGGATGCCGTTCTCACGGAACTAGAAAAAGTTGTAGAACAGGCGTCAGAGAAGCAACTCACTGAGTGGGCACCAACTATTGCTAACGTGAGTGCACACAATGCCTATCATACAGGTCAGATAATTTTTGTGAGGAAACTTCAAGGATCGTGGAACCCAGAGAAGGGAGTGAAGTGATGATCATTCAAACTGTAACACAAACCTGATGTCATGAAAAATGTTATTGTCATTGGTTGCATGTTGTTTTCAACCATTCTTATAAGTTTCGGACAAACAAATTCGGATGATATTAAAGAATGCATGGCGCTTGCAAAAGCCTGTGAGGCTAGAGCGGTCGCTGCAGAAAATGCAGCAAGAATTGCTGAAACTGATGCGAAAAATAAGAGGTATATGGCAGTTGCTCTCGAAATGGCTGAACAGTCACTGGAAACACCCGAACGGGAACTTGCAGCATTACTGGCAGTGCTTTCGCACAATTTTAACAAGCAATACGCTGGCACCTCTTTTAATAATAAAATTTATGCTGCCTTATCAAATTCCCTCATTCGATATAACGTTCTCAACAACAATAAGGAATTGACAAAATCCCTTGGAACCGATATACGAAAAACCTCAGCTGTTCTGCCTAATAGCCAGACAAAAATAGAAGGAGACCCAAATGGAAACTTGCGATTTGTAAATGAGGGAGGTATGACCATCCGAACCTTATCAGGTCATAAGGCGCAAGTTGATCAAATCATATTTAATCATGATGGAAGTCTGTTGATAACGGCAGGCAAAGATAACACAATTCGTGTCTGGAATATTCGGATGCTCAACCTTCGGCCATTAGTGATCTATGAAAAGGCATCCATTGGCAATCTCACCGTTTCACCAAACGATAAGCAAATTATTTATACGGTCGGCACCAAACCTAAAACAATTAATGTGAAGTACCTTGACACGGAAATAATGGCTGCTGAACTTTGCAAATTGATTACCAGAAATTTGACTTCTGAAGAATGGATGACCTATGTGGGGGCTGATTTGGATTATGAAGTGTGCTGCCAGGTGTACCCACCCGGTAAATAATCATTAATCCTTTTGTGATATTTTATTCCTTCTCAAATTTAGTTAGAGTCCTAATGACCTCAAGCTTCAGGCTACAAGCTTCAAGCTTGTTTTGGTTTCATTCAATTCGCCTTCAGCTCTAATTTTCCTCTGATACCTGCTCAGCTTGTGGCTTGAGGCTTGTAGCTTGAGGCCTGCAGCTTGTGACCTTATCCTGGTGTGCTACCTAAAAACGAGCTACATATCCACTGGTTGCTCCACAAATTTCTCCCAGGTCGTTTTCTCCGTAGCAATTACCTGCATAGTTCCATTCGAAGAGAGTTTGACATTCTTCAATGAATACATTCCGGGTTTAAAATCTGCAGGTACCTGCAGACCTGAAACGACAACCGTTCCTGGTAATTCAGTGCCGTCACCCGGTGCGATAGTTTCGATAATTTCCAGCGAATTCATAGGGCAAAAGAACAACGCCATTTTTTCATCCCCGACTTCCAAACGAACAGGCGACATCGATGCCATTATGGTCTCACCGTGTGTAAGCTTTTTTTCCTGCATTCTCCGCTGTAATACATTCGGCTGAGAAGCTGCAGTGATGATTACCTCCCGGGGAAATTCCCGCTGCGGTTGAGCGCTTTTGATTTTTTTCTCTGAACCTGGTTTCGCTCCACCAAACAGGGTTGCGAAAAAGAATAAACCTTGCCTTTTCATAACTTTTCATTTAAAATTTAACATCACGTCCCAACATCAATCCAGCAGGCACGGATTGATCCTTAATGCATCAACGACACGTTTTATTCCAGAGTTCATGTAAATTGGAGTAATTCGACAAAATGCTAACTGACTGTGAAATTGGATTGTATTAAAGGAAAATTTTTTAGATGAAGGAGTTTAGTAGATGATTTCTTTTGAGAAATCAATGATGCTCAACAGAGTGTTGGAAATAATGTCTTTGATACGTTGTATCCGAGAGGGTCCATTGGAGTTGGAATCCGTTGAAAAACGACAGGTTTTAGAACTTCTTTTTCCGTATTTTAATATTAACAATAATGTCATCCCTCGCAACTAAAATCCAGTAGCACTCCTGCTAACTTCGAATAGGAAGCGAGGCACGTATCTTGCTTTAATCAGTATACTAAACCAAAAAAGTATGAGAACCCTGATTACGATTCTTTTTTTGTCATTGCTGGTTTCAAGTGCCACGCATTCACAGAAGCCAACAGCAGCTGCCTGGACGGCAAATTTCAAAAGTCCTGTTAACTGGCAGCGTATTCATTCGCTTGGAACCCTCATCGTATCAACAAATGATGCCTTGTACGGTGTAAACCCAGCCGATGGAACCATCAGTTGGGAGAACAAAACGTTTGCCGCGTTGAACCCCTCCATGCTGGAAGAAATTGCCGGCACCGAATTCCTCTCAATTTCCTATGCTACAGATCAAACTTCAAAAATTCCGTTGCAGGCTATTATTAAAGTGTTGGATGGACAGGTATTGTTCGATTCAAAGACTGAAAAAATTGGTGTTCTCAGTCGTCACGTGCTTCCCCGGTCTGGTCGCCTGCTGATTATGGGAGTGAAGCAGGGTGTCGATCTGAAAGATATGATGGCCACTATTTTTATGTATGACATTCAATCAGGTAAGCAGTTGTGGGTAAATGATCAATTGTTTAAACCGGAGGCGCCTAAATCGAAGGGATTGCTAGGGACACTTCAAACAATGGGCGCTCAAATGGGCAGTTTGCAAAAATTAACCAGCGAACCTTATGAGCTCGATAAAGATTTTGTGCTCATCACGCATCCTTCATTCGTCATGAAGCTTAAGTCGGCAAGCGGTGAACTGGTTTGGAAAACTGCCATCGCACCATCGCAAAAAGCGAGAGTATTTTTCTCACCTTTTCAGAAAGACATCACGTTCGTTGGAACAGAGGTTGAGTCTTCAACAGGAAGCGGATTTACAACAAGCTCAGGTTCAAACACTGGCCAACCAAACAAGTTTTACTCAAATAATTATTATGCTTTTAAAAGTTCCGATGGTACCTCGTTGTGGAACCAGCCTCCCAAAGAAGACGATCACCTGAATCAAATGATTCCCCTTGAAAAAGGAATTATTATTTGTCCTCAGTCTTCACAAAAGCCAACAATCAATTTTATTGACTACCAAAGCGGGCAAACCACCTGGGGAAAGAAAGGAAAAGGAATAAAAGCAGAGGGAAGCGTAGTGAGTTATATCCAAACATCAAAGGGAATTCTCATGACCACTGCATTTGATAATGCTTGGAATAGCAAAGCAGAGGAATATTATTTGAACGTGCTGGATCCGGCCACAGGACTTTTCCGTTACGAAAAACCGGTGAAGCTGAAGGGCGATCTTGTAAGTAGCGAGTTAGTTCCTAAAGGACTTTTGTTTGTGACGAAACGTGAAATCAATATTCTGGATATTAATACTGGTACACTTGTTTGGCCTGCATCGATTGAATCAGGTGGACCTGCCACGGGAGATAAAGTAAAACCATTTCCTGTTCGACAACAAGGTAGCAAGTTGTATGTTTATTCACCCAAAGAGGCAAGCCTCATTGAGGTTGACAAAATAGCTGGCACTTTCCGAAAACTGACATCAGCAAAAATT
>DASTYM010000414.1:0-2740 GCA_035764995.1 Cyclobacteriaceae bacterium
ACAAACCAGAGTTTTGCGGTGAGTCCCACCTTCATACTAATGACTTTATCTTCGCCCATACCCAGTTTGCGCTCAAACAAGCTAAAAAGAACGGGATCAAAGAGACCGGCTAGTTCTGCGGTGTAGAAACCCATGATAGCTCCGTTAAAATAATCAACCGTGCCCTCTTCAGTTGGTCGAATTCCAGCCAAGCCAGCCATGTAAATCTTCCCCGGTTTGAGTATTGGTATACCTGAAATAAAATTTATAACCCTGAACAGCATTGACTTTCCATCAATCTGCGAGTCCATTATATTAGAAATTGCGTTGTGATGTTCAAATCCTACTGACACCCCTCGCACACCTGGGTCTTGTAACCGTGCAAGCATAACATCAAATACACTGTTATCAATGATTTCCAAATCATCATCCAGAAAAATAATAATGTCGGTTCTACAGCAACAGTAAGCGATGTAGCGCTGGTAAGGTTGGTTTTTATGACTGGACCGGATATAAGTTATTTCTTTGTTATCACGCACGACCTCATTTGGCCGTTCTGAAGAATCTACAACAACGATTCTATTCGGAATGAGTGCACTGGACATAACCTGATGTACAAGCTTGATCAAGTGCAACGGACGGTTATAGGAAGTGATAGCTACAGAAAATGTCATCCGTAATTAATCGGCTAGTAGATCAATATGTCGCTCAGCAATTTCCAACAAGACTATCGAAGCAGATTGTTGCCTTACGTACTCCAAATCAATATCATTTGTCCAAATATATGTGGAAGCTGAAAAACTCTGTTCAAAGAATGGCACTAACGAACCGAAAAAACTATCTCGGTAAACAATAATTTCGGGCCCATCTGATCCGGAATTTATATTTCGAAAAGCATAACTGGCGTTAAATCGCTTGGCTGGTGGAATAACAACACCAGCATCACCTGACTTAATGTGATTTAAGTTGCGCGGGACGATCCTCCATGTATCCTCCGAATAACCAATATCCGCACCAAGTAATTTTGCCAGATCAAGATCAGTTTCCTTACCATTAAATGATTGGCAGGAATCAAGTGTTACCGTTCTGATTTCGGGATAATCACGCTGGAGGGTCTCGATAATTTTTTGGCATCCAACGAAAGAACCCAAGTCATTCCAATGTGACTCTTCTTTCAGATAAAGCAATCCCTCCCGTTTAGAAGCCAGTAGTGTATCAGTCAAATTAATGAATCTAAACGAAGCTTCATTTTTCAATTGCCCTGTAAGTTGTTGTAACCGGGATACAGGTCTTATCTTCTTCACATTTTCAGGCAGATATTCAGGATATATAGTATGCTTATCCGGAACCACCACTACATAAAATTTTTTATCATTCTTCTCTAATTCGAGAGCTATCCGTTTAAGGTTTACTTGAATTGAATCAAGCTGAGATTGTGTAAATGGCCTTACATTTCTATAATCGTCCATTGCACCATAGTCCGCCAGGAACAACCAACCTACTTTACCCATGACAACTTTTTCTGGTAAAGGAGATACGCAAAAGATGTCTCTTTTAATTACAATAAATGCCTTAACCAAGTCTTCGCGTCCCCAGAATTGACGATCAAAATTTTTTATATACAGAGCAGCCTTTTCAGGAAGTGATAATTGCTCATATCCCTTGATAAACTGATTTTCCTCTAAAACCTCTCCAGTCGTCAGGCCAGTAAGATCACCTACCATCGGTGTGGCAATCAGCACCAAAAATATTCCTGATAGAATGTATTTGATCCTATTCATAGCGCTCAGAATCTAAAGTATATAAATGGATTATAGGTTCCAGCTGCCAGGTAAATAATGGAAATCATAAAGGTGGCAACAATCACAATCGTATACACCATTCGTTTGGCATCGAAAGCCGTTGGCTTTTCATAGAAACAATCCTGAAAAATGAATTTACGAACAGGTACTGAAAAAAGTATACCCGCCAACAACACGATAATAAAATTGGCATCCACAAGAAAGACAAGGTGTGCGTCTGCTGCTGGATTATGTACATACGAAAACATTTTAGTAAGAAAAGAAAAGGCCTGCGGCAAATCACTGGCTCTGAAAAATACCCAACCAATAAGCACCACTATGATAACATAAGCCGATCTGAAAAACCTGGGGGTACGATTTAATAACTCATTAAAACCGGTGCGCTCAAGCATTAAAAAAGAGCCATGAAGCATTCCCCAGATAATAAAATTATAACTTGCTCCGTGCCACAAGCCAGTAAGGAAAAAAACGATCAGCAGATTTCGGTAGGTGTTAAACGTACCATGACGGCTGCCCCCCAAGGGAATGTAGAGATAGTCCCGGAACCAAGTGGAGAGGGAAATGTGCCATCGTCTCCAAAAGTCCTGAATAGATATTGCTGTATATGGGTGATTAAAGTTCTCCATGAATCTAAAACCAAACATGCGACCCAAACCAATAGCCATGTCAGAGTAGGCCGAGAAATCAAAATAGATTTGCACCGCATAGCCAATAATGGCTAACCAAACCAGATGAGTTGACAATTCCTGATCGGGAATTGCAAAAATCTTATCAACATAAAAGGCAACCTGATTGGCAATAAGTACTTTTTTAGCTAAACCAAAAATAAACCGCTCCACTCCATAGGCAAATTCGTTCAAGCTGTGCTTTCGCTTATCGAGATCGTCTTCCACATCAGCATAGCGAACAATGGGCCCCGCAATTAGCTGAGGGAACAAAGAAACATATAACGCCAACTG
>DASTYM010000415.1:0-5696 GCA_035764995.1 Cyclobacteriaceae bacterium
TGTAGTGCTGAACACTTCCTGGAATATCTACAATTTCAGGATGAACTTAATCAGGTCTCTTCAGGCTGAAGGGCACCAAATCCATACAATTGCACCCGTTGACGGCTACACAGATCAATTAAGGAAGGCTGGTTGTATCCATCACTCGGTTAAAATGGACAGCCGTGGGGCAAATCCATTAAAAGATCTGGCCTTAATCCTGGAACTATACTCCATTTATAAGAAAGTAAAGCCTGATGTAATACTACATTATACAATCAAGCCCAACGTGTATGGGTCTCTGGCAGCCTCTTTTTTAAGAATCCCGGTGGTTAACAATGTTTGTGGATTAGGTACCGTTTTTTTAAAGAAAGATCTTATCTCAGCAACTGCCATGTTCTTATATCGGGTGAGCTTTCGCAGCCCGAAAAAAGTCTTCTTTCAAAATCCCGATGATTTGAAACTCTTTCTGGATAAAAAATTGGTTCCGGCTCATACGGTAGACTTACTACCCGGCTCCGGTATCGATTTAGAGAAATTTAAGCCAGGCACTTTCACACGAAACAAACAGTTCACATTTCTTTTGATCTCCCGGCTTATAACAGACAAGGGAATTTTGGAGTACATCGATGCTGTCAAGAGGTTAAGATCAGAAGGTTTAGATGCCCGATTCCAAATTTTAGGTGCCATGGATCCTGAACATAAACGCGGAATCAGTAAGGATACAATTAAGGAATGGATTGACTCCGGCACTATTGAATATCTGGGTACCGCTGACGATGTTCGACATTTTATTCAACAGGCCGACTGTATTGTACTACCCTCCTATCGTGAGGGCACACCACGAACACTTTTAGAAGCAGCAAGTTCCTCCAAGCCCATCATCACCACCAATGTACCCGGGTGCAATCATGTCGTAGAGAACCAGGTAAACGGGTTACTTTGTAAATTAAAAGATGCTGGTGACCTGGCTGATAAAATGACTATCATGGCCCAATTTGATGATGCTACACTTGTTGAGATGGGTAAGCAGGGTCGAAAAAAAATGGAAGCGAGCTTTGACGAATCTATCGTGATTAATAAATACCTCAACACGCTTACCGCATTAAAATCTGCTTAGGTCTCTGGTTGGATTTTTAGGAGTTGGAATTTTGAACATCCCCAAGAGTTTTTGAGAAAATCCGTAATTTCACAGGCTTAATAGTCACACCATTGAAACTGAAATCTCGTAGTACGTATGCCTTCTTAACGATGGTTATTTTTGCATCATGCGGTTATAAACAGAGCATTATGTTCAAGTTACCCGAAGACGTTGCTGTAAAGCAGCAAGTTGCCGAAACTGAGAAAAATTATACCATCCAAAAAAATGATTACCTCAAATTGGCCGTTTACACCAATGGCGGTGAACGCATCGTTGACCCTGATTTGAAATTATTAAAAGATATGCCTGTTCAAAATACTGAAACCAGGCCCGATCCTGATTTTCTAGTTGATGTAAACGGTGCTGTGAAATTTCCGATGATTGGTGAATTGAAAATAGAAGGGCTCACTATTCGAAAGGCTGAAGAACTACTCCAGAAAGAATACGCTAAGTATTACCAGCAGCCTTTTGTCACCCTTACCTATACTAACAAACGTGTTATTGTTCTGGGTGCACGAGAAGGAAAAGTAATTCCGCTGGTTAACGAAAATGTTATGCTGGCCGAAATTCTATCACTTGCCAATGCAATTGATAACAACTCAATGGCTCACAATATTCGGGTCATTCGCGGAGAACAATATTTTATTGCCGATTTCTCTACCATGGAGGGGTACTACAAAACGAATATGATAATGCAACATGGAGATATTGTCTATATAGAGCCGGTACGCAGGCCTCTGGCTGAAGCGATGAAGGACTATAGTGGACTGGCAAGTTTGGCAATCAGTATAACCACGCTCATTGCAGTTCTTATTGGATTATAAAATAAAAATGTTTTGGAAGAATTAAATCACAATAATCCGGACAACATCGATTTTAACAAGCTTAAGATTATTATAAAAAATAATCTTGTATGGATTGTTTTGATTTTCATTTTGACAAATGCAGCTGCATTCTTGTACGTTCGTTATACAAAGGAGATGTACGAATCAGTATCGGAAATCAAGTTGGATGTAAAACAAGATGCTACCGAACTTGGTATTCGTGAATTCGCACAAAATCAAAACCTCGACCTGATTTCCGGAGAGATAGAGACCATTCAATCAAAACTTTTCCTCAACAATGTTATCGATTCGCTCGACCTGTTTGTACAGTATTTTAGCATCGGCCAATTGTTAAACTATGAATTATACAAATCATCACCTTTTACTGTCAAGTTCGCCAGGTTAGATCATACGTTTGATAACATACCTTTTTATATAGAAGAAATAAACGGTACCCAATTTCAACTTCGGGTTGGCGAAGGTGGTCAGGTCGTAACGGGAACCTTCAGTGAACCGCTAAGCATTGGATCAAGCGAACTTATTCTATCAATTAAACAAGGGCAGGAATTTCAGAAGGGCATTAACTACTCATTTATTTATTCAAGCCGCGAAGCTTTATTGAGTTATTTACTTAGCAACCTGACTGTTGAGCCATTGAATTTCAATGCCAAAACTATCAAGGTCTCCTTTAAGGATAACAACCCTCGTAAAGCCAGAGATCTGGTAAACGGCATTGACTCACTTTATCTGGCTTTTAGTAATCAGCAAAAAAACCAGGCCAACAAACAAAAAATTGAATGGCTAACAAATGAGTTGCACCAAATAGAAATTAAAATGGGTGAGTACGAAGACTACTTTGAAAATTTCACCTTAAAAAATAAGACAAGCGATTTAAAAGAAGATCTTAAAAAAACAATTTCTCAAATCAATAAAATTGATTCGCAACGTTTTGAACTCTCCAAAAGAATAAAAGAAATAAATTTGATTATGGACGAAATTGCTTCTGGCGCTTTCTTTAAAAGCAGCGTTCAGCAAAATATATTTCCTCCAAGATTAAATAAGAACATCGAACAGCTTCAGGATCTCTATTTGGAAATGGACAAAATGAAATTATCCTATAATGAGAATACATTTGCCTATAAACAAAAAGAAAAGGAGATTCAGACAGTACAAAGTACGGTTCATACAGCCTTGAACGACCTGAAAACAAGTTGGCTCGGCAAGCTTCAGGAACTTAACAATGCACGTAATAGTCTGGAGCGCACTTTCGTTAATATGCCCGATAAAAATACTCAGTTCAATAAAAATGAACGCTTCTACAAATTATATGAGGAACTTTACCTGACCCTCAACCAGCACAAATCTGAATTTGAAATTGCTCAGGCGGGTAGTGTCCCCGACTTCAAGTTACTTTCAACCGCCACACTGCCACAGAACCCGATAGCACCTAACAAGCCAATTATATATGGAATAGGGATGGTCTCGGGCCTGGTCATTATCGTTTTCCTTATAGGAGTACTTTACTTACTGAACAATAAAGTAACAAACGCTTTTGAGGTTGAGAGACTTGCAACCCCTATGCTTGGAATTATTCCTGCATTTCGCAGAAAAAATAGTTCGACTTTGCACGTTCTCGAACATCCGAAATCAATGGTTAGTGAAGCGATCAGAACGCTTCGCACCAATCTTGACTTCTTTCAAGTGAACTCCCAAAAAAAAGTAATTGCTATCTCCTCTACTGTTTCGGGTGAAGGTAAATCATTCATTGCAATGAACCTGGGTGGTGTTATGGCTCTTTCCAAGAAAAAGGTCGTTCTAATTGATCTTGATATGAGGAAAGCAAAACCGCACTCACCGCTTCAACAGGATGATTTAACGAAAGGCATGAGCACAATCCTGATTAAAAAGAATTCATGGCAGGAGTGTCTGCTCAAAACACCACTTGATAACTTTGATGTAATTCCTTCAGGACCGCAGCCTCCAAATCCTTCTGAGCTTTTATTGAATGGTGAGTTTACAAGCATGCTCGATGAACTCAAGGAGCATTACGACTACATCCTGATGGATACACCTCCGGTAGGTTTAGTTACGGATGGAATTATGGCCATGAAACGTGCTGATATTTCTATTTATGTTTTCAGGGCGAATTATTCCAAGAAAGATTTCCTGCACAGTATGCAACGGATTACTAAGGTTAATAAGTTCAACCATGTAACTACCGTCCTCAATGCATTACCTGCTACGCAAGAGACTTATTACGGTGCAGGGTATTATGATGAACCTGTTAACAAACCATTTTTGAAATCTATTTTTAAACGTGCTTAACTGGTTCAGAAAAGGAAGCATCACACCACAGGGAGTTCTTCCGGTCATTGATATACATTCTCACCTATTGCCTGGCCTTGATGACGGTGTCCAGTTATTTGAAGACGCTGAAACCATCATCCTACAATTTCAAAGGTTAGGATACAACAAGCTGATTACCACACCTCACGTGATGAGTGATTTTTTTAGGAACACGAATGAAATCATTCTCGCGAAACATCAGGAATTGAATCAGTGGCTTTCGAAAAAAGGAATTCAGATGGAGGTACAACCATCAGGAGAATACTACCTCGATGAAGTATTGCTAAAAAAAATAGAAAACAATGAACCCTTGCTTACGTTCGGCAAAAATTACCTGTTATTCGAAACAAATTTTATGAACGAACCCTTAAACCTGAAGGAATTTATCTTTATGGCTACAACGAAGGGGTATAAACTAATTCTTGCCCATCCTGAGCGCTACCTTTATCTCCAGAGTAATTTTTCAAAGGCTGAAGATTTGCTTAACCGTGGATTACTCTTTCAACTTAATATTTCATCGATCTCAGGCTATTACTCAAAAGCTGCGCAAACGACAGCTCAAAAATTAATTGATAAGGGATGGGTTCATTTTCTGGGGAGCGATTGTCACAATCTGCAGCATATTCAGCTATTGGAAGAAACACGGAATACTAAATACTTTCAAAAAGCAATATCTTTACCGTTGTTAAATAATTCGCTTTAGCAGCAATAATTTTCAAACTCACGTATGATTGCAATTACTGGTTCAACCGGCTTGCTTGGTAGTTACATTGTTCGCAAACTTCATGCGAGCAGTACTCCTTTTGTCGCTTTGAAACGAAAGAGCAGTGACACTTCTATGTTGCGTGACCTGAACGGGAAAATTAACTGGCGTGAAATCGAAATAACAAATCCTGTTTCAGTTGAAGAAGCACTTGTGGGCGTTACCGGTGTGATTCATGCGGCTGCCCATGTTTCATTTAATCCGCGCAAAGCGGATACTATTTTTCAAATCAATACGGAAGGCACACGAAATATTGTTAATGCCTGCCTCATTAATAATGTTAAAAGATTATTGCACATCAGCTCTGTGGCAGCACTGGGTCGCCAAAAAGGTCAAACCATTTTGAATGAAGAAAATAAATGGATGGACAGTAGTATAAATAGCGTTTATGGCCTATCAAAATACAAAGCTGAACTGGAAATTTTTCGCGGACAGGAGGAAGGATTGAGCACAGTAATTTTAAATCCTTCTCTTATTCTTGGCTACAGCAATTGGGACAAAAGCAGCACACAACTTTTTAAGTATGTTTGGAACCAGCGACCCTTTTACATCAATGGATCCCTGAACTATGTCGATGTTCGCGATGTGGCCGATGCCGCACTTCAACTATTTCATTCATCAATAGAAGGCGAACGTTTTATTG
>DASTYM010000416.1:0-10941 GCA_035764995.1 Cyclobacteriaceae bacterium
TAAATATTGGATAATACCGGCTTCATTTACGCCCACGTAAGCAGGTGAAAGCCAGGCGTCTTGTTGCAGGAGGGATTTAAATTGATAATACTTTGTTCTCTCACCCCTGCCCCTCTCCCCAGGGAGAGGGGTGTCCGCAGGACGGGGTGAGGGGACACCCGAAATTCGTTCGCTTGCTTCGTGTTTAATCTTAGTCAAGGTCTTTTCTGTTTCTTTAAGCACTTCTTTGTTCGAGAACCTAATAATTTTAATCCCAAACTCATTCAAAAATAATGTTCGTTGCTTGTCATACTCTGCAACTTCTTTCAAAGAGTGGATTCCACCATCTACCTCTACTCCCAATTTAGCCTCATCACAGTAGAAATCCAGAATAAACCCTTCCATCGGTTGCTGCCTTCTGAATTTAAGGTTGTTCAACTTCCTGTTTTTCAGAAATGACCAAAGTAATGCTTCGGATTCAGTTGGATTCTTCCTTAACTCTCGGGCGTTCGACAAAAGTATATCTGAAACCTTGTCCCTTTGCCATTCTCTCGTTTCAGGTTTTCTCATCGCTTACAGTGCTAGTTGCTCCACTAAAGCACCCAACGTAGATTTCAACATATTACGCATTTTATTCGCACGCGTTGCGTCATATTTCTTTTCAGCATCATCCATGTAATTCACTTTGGTCATTTCCAGTTGCAAGGCATGCTGATTTTCTAATGGCTTTCCAAAGTGACGCGTTATGTAACCTCCTTTAAATGGATGGTTATGACTAAAGCCATAGTCACCTGACTCCAGCCCGGAAATTGCTGTTTCAATCAATCCCGGAGAGGCTGATGTTCCATCTGCATCACCAAGAATGAGGTCGGGAAATTTTTCTTTATTAATGGTTGGAACCAATTGACGAATTGAGTGACAATCCCACAACAACACTTTCCCAAACTCGCTTTTCAGATCATCCAACAATTCCTGTATTTTTTTATGATATGGGTCGTAGTACAGCTCAACTCTTCTCCTCACCTCCTCATCTTCTAACTCCTTCCTCTCATCAACATAAATCGATTCTCCAAAAAAGGTTGTGGTCGGACACAGTGCTGTAATAATTCTTCCGTCTGTGTAGAGCGGTTTGCTTTGCGGGTCGCGATTCAGGTCGATCACCCAGCGGCTGTACACCGCATGAATCAGTGTTATTCCCATCGCTGGAGCAAAATCATAAAGCCGATGCACAAACCAATCGGTATCGTCTGGCGATTGGATAAAGGACTGCTTGTATCGGGATTTTATTTCTGGCGGAAACTCAACACCGCAATGTGGAACGCTGAGTAAAATAGGAACCCTGTCGGAAGACGGAGTAATAACCTGAAACGCTGGCATGCAAATTACTTCTTGTGCTTTTGAAGTTCTGCCAATGCTTCTTCTGCCTGCTTGCGATGCATTTCAGAGTCTTTCAAAGCCTTTTCCAGTTCTATTCTCATTTCTTCAATTCTCTGGGCCGATTTTTCTGCATCAATCAACGCTTCTTCGTACTTCGCTTCATGTTTATTTGATTCGTTTTGCATGTAAAACGCAAAAACAAGTGAACCAATCAGAAGAACCAGTAACGCATACGTAGTGATTTTGAAATTCATAGTGTGGGATTTATTTCGATTTATTTGTTGCTGTTATTGTTTAACTGTTCTCATCATCTCGACCTGCTGATTTAACCTTTCCATTTCTGTTTTCAGGCTATCAATTTTTTGCTGGCATTCGATCATCTGTACTTTGGTTTCTACCGCTCTTCGTTGCTGTACAAAGCCGTAAATCAATGACCCTCCGCAGATTACAAAGAGGAACACGTTCCATAAGACTTTATATGAACGCTTGTGTTTCACTTCTCAATCACATCTTATTGATTAGTCCGCACCAAAGTTAGAATATCTTCGACATACTCCCTCGAATTTGACAAACGAGGCACCTTGTTTTGCCCTCCTAATTTCCCTCTTTTCTTCATCCAGTTATAAAATGTACCCTCTTTCACACTGTGTACAATGGGGAGTACCAGCGCCAAATCCTTCTCCCGCTTGGCATCGTAGTCTGAATTAATGCTTCTAAGGGTCGAGTCTAACACCGAAGTAAATTCCTGAAGGTTTTTTGGGCTAACCTTGAACTCTATAATCCATTCATGCCCGCCCTTTTTACCTTCCTGAAGATAGATGGGTGCAACTGTGAAATTATCAATGATTGCACCCGTTTTTTCACATGCTTTAGTGATTGCCTCTTCGGCATTTTCCACAATTACTTCCTCTCCGAAGGCATTAATAAAGTGTTTAGTCCGACCAGAAATTTTTATTCGGTAAGGTGAGAGGGAAGTGAACTTCACCGTGTCGCCAAGGTTATAGCGCCACAATCCAGCATTGGTGCTAATGACCATTGCATAATTCTTATTCAATTCTACTTCGTTTAAGCGGATTGCTTTCGGGTTTTCCTTTTCAAGCTCTTCCATCGGGATGAACTCATAAAAAATCCCATAGTCGAGCATGAGCAACAGTTCATCAGAATCCTTTTGATCTTGTATTCCAAAAAATCCTTCGCTGGCATTATATGTTTCCCAATAATGCATTTGCGAACCCGGTATGAGGGTATTAAATAATTTCTGATAAGGTTTAAAGGCTACTGCCCCGTGGAAGAATACTTCCAGGTTGGGCCATATCTCGGTGATGTTCTTTTTATTCTGCATTTGCAGAATCCGCTGAATTAATAAAACCGTCCAGGTTGGCACACCCGACAGACTGGTAACATTTACATTCACTGTTTCCTGCGCAAGCTTTTCAATTTTCTCTTCCCAATTATTCATGAGTGCTGTGCTCAGACTTGGTGTTCTGATCAGCTCTGCCCATTGCGGAAGATTTTGCATCAGAACTGCTGACACATCTCCATAGTAAGAAGATGCCGAAGGATCATTCTCATTCAGTTGATAGCTGCCACCTACTCCCAATCCTTTACCATCAAAAATTTTGGTATCCGGATAACTGTTTACATAGAGTGAAAGCATATCTTTTCCTCCTTTAAAGTGACAATCTTCCAACGCCTCAGGTGATACAGGGATAAATTTGCTTCGTGCGTTGGTTGTACCTGAAGATTTCGAAAACCACTTTACTTCTGTCGGCCATAAAATATTCTGCTCACCTCGCATCAATCGCTCGATGTACGGAAAATGCTTTTCATAGGTGGATACCGGTACGCGTTCGCGAAATTCTTCATACTGATCAATCGTAGAAAAATCATATTGCCTGCCAAACTCCGTACCTCTTGCGGTCAGCAAAAGTTTTTTTAACAACTCCTCCTGAACGTCATGCGGGTATTTAATGAAGAGGTCGATCTGGTGGATCCGTTTCTTCATGACCCATGTTAGGATAGAGTTGATTAAGCCCATTTTAAAATAGAATCAAGTTCCAATTTGCAAAAACAGGATTGGATTTATTACCATTTCTCCTTGTTTTTACTCTTTAGTAGGCATTTTTGCGGGTCAAAACAAAATAATTACCTTGGCAAATGTAGAGTCCGGATACTTCCCCCATCTGTGGAGGTGTTATGGGCTTTTTTTATGTCAATTCCCCTGCGGTATTTAAGTCCATGCCGCAATCCCCAACTGAAAAAGGACATTTTCCCCAATAGTTTATTATTCAGAACTAAACGCAAAACACTTGCATATGAGTCGTGGAGTCGAGTACCTGCCAATCGTCCTGATGGTTTTGTTCGTTGGATTCATTCTCTTCGGCAAAATCCAGGAAAGCAATTTCAAACAAGAGGTTCGGAAAATCGACAGTGCCCGGGAAGCACTCCGAATTCAGGTTGATTCTTTGAATAAGAAAACCCGTGAACGCGATCTTGCACTGAGCCGAATTCTGAAGCGCAACCTTGAAATAATTGATACGCTGAATTTTATTCAAAAAACATTCAGAAAAGACAAGCAGGACATTGATAAAAAAATCGAGGAGAGTAAAGGGGCTATTGATGCTTATTGGAAAAATAACTAACCACATGAAACGTACTTCTACTTTGCTTTTGCTTCTGCTGCTCTGCGTTCTTCACAGTCGCGCACAAATTGATACTTCATTCAGCATCGTGCGAAAGAATGAAATTGCGAAGTTTTCATTTACGAGATACAACAAAAATTCCATTCTACAGAACTACCCTGTATATACAATCGAAAAGTTGCAAATTCACCGGATCAACATGTTGCTGCGTTCATTTGTTAATAATGAAGCAAGCTGCGATTTATTGGTGAAAAATTATCATCAGCTTGATAGCGTGTTTAAGATGAAAGAGCTGCACCTCACAGAAATTACTAAAACTCAAGAGTTACGAGTGAAAAACCACGAAGAGGCATATCAATCTCTTCTAACCATCAACACTCAATTGAATCAACAATTGAAAAACTGTAAAGACCTTGCGTTATCAGAACACAAGAAGGGTAAGAAAAAAGCTGCTCTCGTTGGAATTTTGGCCGGAGTCTCTGCTGGTTTGATTATCGGAATTGTTGTCGATCCGTGAGCGGGATAAACCTCAGTTTTAGCCTTCGGTAGTAATTTTTGCTCTTCGCAATTCGAAGTTTTGTCCCAGGTAAACTTTGCGAACCTGGGGATCGCTTGCTAATTCCTGTGCTGTTCCTGACTTAAATAATTTTCCATCCACCATCAGGTAAGCTCGATCTGTAATTGAAAGCGTTTCATCCACATTGTGGTCCGTGATGAGAATACCGATGTTCTTGCTCTTCAGTCGAGCAACGATTGTTTGAATTTCTTCTACCGCAATTGGGTCAACTCCCGCAAAGGGTTCATCCAGCAAAACAAATTTTGGGTCAACTGCCAGGGCGCGTGCTATTTCCGTTCTTCTTCTTTCACCACCAGACAATGACATACCAAGATTCTTTCTCACTTTCTGTAAGCTGAACTCCTCCAGCAACTGATCGGTCTTTTCTCTCCGCTGCTGTTTCGTGAAGTTGCGCATCTCCAACACCGCTAAAATATTTTCTTCTACGGTAAGTTTTCTGAACACCGATGCCTCCTGCGCCAAATACCCAAGTCCTTTTTTGGCACGCTGATACATCGGCAATGGAGTAATCTCTTCGTCTCCTAAAAAAATCTTTCCTTCATTGGGTTTGATCAGGCCAACAATCATATAAAACGATGTTGTCTTGCCGGCACCATTCGGTCCTAACAAACCTACGATTTCACCTTGTGATACCTGAACAGATACATGGTTAACGACCGTGCGGGTTTTGTATTTTTTAACGAGGTTTTCTGCTCTAAGTATCATGCTGCAATATGCTAATCAAATTTAATATCCTTAACCCGTAATTGAACGGTAACGTTACCATTGTACTGATTTTCTTCAACTGTATAGGTCATTCTAAAATTATCTCCATTGGCCAGTCGTTCGTAATGCTCGGCCAAATCAAATGCCACTGCCTGAAAGACGCTTTGATTCCCCTCCTGAGCTACAAGAAATTTGATGTGTCTGTCCTTAAAGTTTGATAAGGAGTTCATCACATAAAGGTTCTTCGTTTCAAAAACCGGTCTTTGATTTTCAGGACCAAAGGGCGCCATCTGTTTGAGGATATTAACAAACTTGCGGGTGATCACATCGAGCGAAATGGGTACATCAATTTCAACGGATGGCATGAGCATATCTGAAGTAATGCGTGTGCTTACCACTTCTTCAAACCGCTGTTGAAAGGCCGTGAGGTTATTCCTGCTCATCGTCAACCCGGCCGCATACTTGTGCCCGCCAAATTTTTCAAGCAAATCACCACAGCTTAGAATCGCCTCGTATAAATCGAAACCGCTTACACTGCGCGCAGAGCCCGTTATTTTGTCGTTTGATTCAGTCAGGATCACAGTTGGCCGGTAATATTTTTCAATACAACGAGCAGCAACTATGCCAATTACTCCTTTGTGCCAGGTATTCTTAAATAAAACTGTTGATTTTGCCTGGCGCAAGGTTTCGTTGCTCTCAATCATAGCAAGTGCCTCTTCGGTTGTGTCCAGGTCAAACTGTCTGCGCAAATCATTTTTCAGGTTAACTTTTTCTGCCAGCTGCAGCGCCTCTTCTTCGGATTTCGAAATCAACAACTCAACTGCAGCGCTTGCATGTGCTACGCGACCGGCCGCATTGATGCGCGGACCCAGTGTAAACACTATGCCTGAAATGTCTAACTCATTTTTCAATTGGGAAATTTCCTTGAGGGCTTTCAATCCCGGTACCGGATTTTCGTTGAGCTTCTTTAAACCGAAGTGAGCCAAAATTCTGTTCTCTCCGGTTATCGGTACAATGTCGGAAGCAATGCTTACTGCCACGAGGTCAAGAAATTCATACACTTCTTTTTCTTGTCGATGTTCGCGTGCAAAAGCCTGCATCAATTTAAAACCTAATCCACATCCGCTGAGTTCTGTATAAGGATACCCGCAATCTTCCTGCTTCGGGTCAAGCACTGCAACAGCGTTTGGGATTTTTTTATCTGGTAAGTGGTGATCACAAATGATAAAGTCAATTCCCTTATGGCCCGCGAGCACCACCATATCAGATGCCTTGATACCACAATCCAATGCGATGATGAGTGTGTATCCGTTTTCTTCCGCCCATTCAACTCCGGCTTGTGATACTCCATAACCTTCTTTGGTTCGATCTGGAATATAAATCTCGCATTGCGGATAAAATCCACGCAGGTAACTGTAGACGAGTGCAACGGCTGTTGTGCCGTCAACATCGTAATCGCCATACACAAGAATTTTTTCCTGTGAGTCAATCGCCATTTTCAAACGATCAACAGCCTGCCGCATGTCTTTCATGAGGAAGGGATCGTGTAAATGATCGAGTGAGGGACGAAAAAAATCCTTTGCGACTAAAAAACTGTCTATTCCGCGTTGAAGTAAAACTGTTGAAAGATGTGCATTGATATTAATCTCACTCGAAAGTTTTTGAATTCTTTCTTGCGTGGGGATCTCTTTGTAAATCCATCTTCTTTCCATCAATTATGAACGATACTAACAATTCCGTTTTTTCCGAGGCCTCCATCAAGACCCTCAGCCCCAGGCATTCCCTGCTTTCCATTTCTTCTGTTAGGTCCCAAGCCTGCTGATCCGGGATATCCGCCTCTGCCGCCTTTTCCAAGGTATCCTCCTGTACTGATTACTTTTATTTCTTTTTCTACCTGTTCTCTCAAATTTACCGGACATTTAATGGTGAGTGATCCTCCGCTGCCACCGTTGGCACCCTGGCCTGCAGTTCCTCCAAAGCCGCCATCGCCACCTTTACAATGAACCGTTCCTGAAGTGCCGGTGCCCCCATCGCCTCCCTTACCACCAGCTCCGCCATCCCCACCACGAAGGTCAATCTTCAACGGACCTTTCATAGTCATCTTATCAAGGTAGAGAAAAAGGTTTACTCCCGATGTACCGTCAAGTCCTCGTCCGCCTTGTGTTCCATTCCCTCCACTTTTACACGGACCGAGCGGTGAAGCACCTGGTCTTCCAGATCTTCCGGGGCCGCCTTTAATACCATTACCCTGTATTGAGCAATTTTTTCCAATCACCGCGATTTTTGTATGCAGATAATTTTCCTTTTTCAATCGATTCAACACAATGCTTGATGAGTCTTCCATGATAAGTGTATCTGCAACCACAATATCTGATTCATTAAAAGAAAAACTTTCTCCTTTTTTGATCACTAGTTTGGTCATGTGAATTTGAGCATGACTCAGGGGAGCGACAATCATCAAAGCCAACGTAAGCGCAATTCTATTCATCCTCCAAAAGTAAGACGAATCACACGCATACAAAAAAAGAACCCCGATAAGTCGGGGCACCTTGTGTTAAATCGTTCTAAAGGACTAGTTACTTCCCTCTGGTTTTGCTTCCGGTTTCACCGGAGGCTTGTCACCTACGACACCCTCCAGCACATCTTTAATTTCTACACGCTGACCATCGCGGTAAGGAACAATCCAGGCGTCTTTCACGCCCATGTCGCGCATGTATTTTTTAAATGTATCAGCTTCCCAATAGTCGCGGAAAACACCGATGGTTAATTTTTGTTCTGCTTTTTCAGTACCAGCAGCTTCGCCACCAAAATTAGGGTTGTTGTCGAAGTACTTGGATAGGTCTTTGTTTTTGAAAGCTCCGATTTGAACTTTAAACACAACTCCTTTTGAAAAATCCATTGGATTAATGGGAGCGGCTGGGGATTGTTTCAATTGGGCAATTTCTGCACGGGCAGAAGTAAGCTCGCCTCGTACTTGTGCAAGCTGGTCTTCCAGTTCAGCGATACGTGCATCCTTATCACCGTTACTGCCTTGCAATTGTTTTACCTGGGCAGTCAGCGCAGCAACCTGGGCATCTGCTGCTTGCTTCTCATCTGATAATTGCTTGAGGGCTTCCGGGTTGCCCTTAAATTCCTTGGCTTTCTTTTTCCACTCTTTTTTCTCTTGCTTGGAGAGCTGGGCAAAAGTTTGAGTACCCGCAAAAAGTAAAACCAGACAGAAAAGTAGTGTTAGTTTTTTCATTCGGTTATGGTTAATTCTTAATTAAAAGTACAAAATATTTCGAAATTTCTATTTTTCGAGGCTTCCAACCATCTTCTCAGGCCTTACCCACTCATCGAATTGAGCTGACGTAAGAAGTCCTAACTCTACCGCTGCTTCACGCAAAGTCTTGTTCTCTTTATGGGCTTTCTTGGCAATTTTCGCAGCATTTTCGTAGCCGATATGCGGATTAAGTGAGGTTACCAGCATCAATGAATTCTCCATATGCTGCTTGATTATGGGCAAATTCGGTTCAATACCTTCGGCACATTTGTCGTTAAACGACACGCACGCATCGCCAATCAACCGTGCACTTTGCAAAACGTTGGCCGCGATCACTGGTTTGAAAACATTTAACTCGAAGTGACCGGTGGCTCCTCCCATGGATACCGCAACATCATTACCGATAACCTGAGCACATACCATTGATAAAGCCTCAGGTTGTGTTGGGTTTACTTTCCCAGGCATGATTGAAGAACCTGGTTCGTTGTCTGGTATAATGATTTCACCGATACCGCTTCGTGGTCCTGAACTTAACATCCGAATATCGTTGGCGATCTTCATCAGCGCAACTGCTGATCGCTTCAATGCTCCTGATAATTCCACCATTGCATCGTGTGCAGCCAGTGCTTCAAATTTATTGGGTGCTGTTACAAACGGCAGGCCTGTTAGTTCAGCTATCTTTTTCGCCACGAGTACATCGTAACCTTTTGGAGTATTTAAGCCAGTTCCCACGGCTGTTCCACCTAACGCTAACTCACGGACGGCTTCCAACGCATTGTTAATAGCACGCATGCTGTTATCTATTTGCTGCACGTAACCTGAAAACTCCTGACCCAATGTAAGAGGAGTTGCATCCATGAAGTGCGTGCGTCCAGTCTTTACAATGTTTTTATAATCACTTACTTTTTTTGAAAGTGTGTCTCTTAATTTCTTCATCCCGGGCAGGGTAATATCGGTCACCTGCTTGTAGGCAGCAATGTGCATGGCTGTAGGGAAAGTATCGTTTGATGATTGTGACTTGTTTACATCATCATTGGGGTGAAGCACTTTTTTTTCATCGGTCAACTTTCCTCCGCTTGCCACATGTGCACGGTAGGCCACTACTTCGTTCACGTTCATGTTGCTTTGTGTGCCCGAACCGGTTTGCCAGATTACCAGTGGGAACTGGTCATCGAGTTTGCCAGCAATAATTTCATCACAGGTTTTGCTGATCAGATCCTTTTTATCGGCAGCCAGTACGCCAAGTTCATGGTTGGCCATAGCGGCTGCCTTTTTCAAGTAGCCAAATGCATAAATAATTTCTTTCGGCATGCTGGCCTCCGGACCAATTTTGAAATTGTTACGGGAACGTTCAGTTTGCGCGCCCCAGTATTTATCGGCTGGAACCTGAACTTCTCCCATGGTATCTTTTTCGATGCGGTAACTCATACTCTTTGATTAAAGGATTATTTTCAAAGGTAATGCTAATGTATCGATGTGCCAATTAGCCGATTAGCCAATTAATTTTTAGTTCATGTTTAAAAAGATGTAACTGACCGGCTGGTAAGAGAAGTTAGAAAAAGAGTTATAGCCAATCGGTACCTATACATTGGCTATCGAGCATTGAAAATTGGAAATTTAATTCCCCCCATCGCCCTTTTTAAAGTATTTATCCTCGTCAAACTCTTCGTCATCATCCATTGGTTTGGGCAATGCGTTTACTTCCAGGATTTTGAACTCGGTACGTCTGTTTTTGTCGCGACCTTTAGGGTTATCGGTTCCGTCCGGGTTGGTGTTGCGGGCGATTGGAACTTCTTCTCCATAGCCTTTTGCAACCAGTCGGTCGGGAGCGATGCCATGTTTAATCAGGTATTTTACAGTAGACTCAGCTCTACCCTTTGAAAGTTCATAGTTATAAACATTGGATCCTATGCTATCAGTATGAGAACCCATTTCGATTTTAATCTCGGGGTTATCCATGAGCAACTGAACTAGCTTGTCCAGTTCAGTAGCAGCGCTTGGCTGTATACGTGTACTGTCAAATTCAAAGTAAATGTTTTCCAGTTTGAAGATTTTGTTGATTTCAATTTTATCCAGGATTATGATTGTATCACGTGTGATATTGGTGATCAGTTCGGTTAATGTTTTTGGATCAACAGATTTTCCTCTCGTTGTGTACTCCTGGCGTTTCACCAGGTATCCGTCCAATTCTCCAATCAGGTTATAATCTTCATTCTCGTAAACGCGGAACAAAAACTTACCATCTGTCCCTGTTACATAATCCTGCATGATGTTGCTGTTCGCATCAATCAGAGAAACTTTTGTGTTCGGCAGGATTTGAAGTTTCCCTGTCTTGTCTGGTGTATAGGTAACACCAGCCAGGTAGTAGTTTACCACTCTTAAATCAGGGTCTTCATTCA